>NZ_JAHZMK010000041.1:110839-120395 GCF_020387775.1 Photorhabdus antumapuensis | reverse complement strand
GCAAGTGAATGAATCCCCAGGAGCATAGATAACGATGTAACTGGGGTGAGTGAAAGCAGCCAACAAAGCAGCAGCTTGAAAGATGAAGAGTATATATATCTTGTTTACTGGTAAAATTACTTAAACAATTTATCAGCAAACTAGTAAAAGGTATTTATTCAGTCCTTATAGCAAAACTGAATAAATATTTTAAATACCACCAGTATGATAGGAGATAGAAGGTACTTATAAGATTACCTGTAATAATGCCATTAATGACAGAAAAGCTTCCCTGAAAAATGCACCTATTAGTCTAATCCACCTTGGCAAAGAATAACTCCTATGTTTACTAATTATAACCTATTGGAATAATATGCATTTTTCCTTTATTTTTTCCGCTATATAGTAAAAAAACGCGGAAAGAGCCAAACATATACCTGCAACTATCGCATACTGATATCGATTTTCCAATGTTGACATCAGTGTAAAATAAACTAAACCCATAACTGAAAATACACTCACCGCACCAATTATCCCTTGAGTTATGTGCATCACGATTTTCATCAAGATACTTATGATTTTCATCGTCATTTATCTAGTCCTTCGGTGAATTCATCAAATATTTCATTAAATAAACCTCGATCTCGATCATACAATTCTAAGGCTTTGACATACGGTTTCATTTTATTCTCAACTAAAAAATAGAGTAAATCCAAATTTCCCTCTCTCTTTAATTGCATATATAAGGTTGGGTTTGTTTGAGCTAATTCCCTAGAGGTATAGATCGCCCTAGAAACTGACGCACCAAGCCCCAAAACTGTAGTAAATGTTAGAGAACCACCAAATTTCATAAACCATTTTGTGCCAAAAAAAGCACCGAGCTGTCCATTAAAGATGACATATTTTGCAGCAATGCCTCCAAACAGCTTTCCAAGCTTTGTGCTAACTAACCGTTTCTTTTGCTCCTCACTGAGCTTACTTAAATACTCTTCAAAAACAACCTGAATAATCCTGTTAAGATTATTAAGTGTAATTGCATCTGACTTTATCAATCCAATAAAACGATATTTGTCATTTTCATTATCCCATCTATGATCAGTATCGAGATAATCATAACCAAGATAATAAAAATCTACAGGAATATCTAATACCCCTTCAGCAAACCCGGTAAGCCAACCGCTGTCACCATCACCAATTGTTGAAACCATTTTTTCCGCAATTTCTTTAGATCCATCCATTAAAAAACCCTTTCATCCCAAATACTATATGCGCCGGTTGAGCAGGCCACATTATTCCATGTGATATTTATGTACTCGATTGAAAGAATCTCCTGTGGCATCATATGATTGCTGGTTAATGAATGCGGGTAATCTGATTTCAAACTAGCAATATATGCCTGCCCAAGACGGATTGTATAATAAAGTTCAAGTCCACCATTTTCATTAATACGATAAAATTCAAAGAAACACTCTAATTTTTCGTTATCATCCAAACTTTTTGCCAATAAAGGAGAGGATTTATCGATAGGTTTAGTGATAATTACCGGATGATGTGAAACATTCTGTTTACGAGTCATAAGATGTTGCATACTATAGATGAAAATCTAATCTTCGTGCCCATTTTGCTCCTTGATGCCAATTGAATCTCTTCCACCACAGCCAGCAGAAATTAACCCTTGGTTTTGGCCATTAATCTTTAAATAAATTAAATTTGACATATTCACTCCATTAATAATTTCAACATTTCGCCTACATATTGAAATAAATATGTCAACGTAGTCAAGGATAATCGGCCTTAAAATATACAATTTTTTATTTCAAGCACCCAAAATGTTAATCATTGGCTTACAATCGCAGAACAGAAAGTAGGAAAACATGTATACAATGTTATTGCAATTACCTGGATTCTCTAAGATAGTAAGCAATAATTGCCTGTATTTTAGGGTAAAAATACCATTTACTCCTTGAAAGAACAGCAGAAACAAACGATTAACATCATTGGACATTGAACAACAGTGAAAAACAGCAGCGAACAACCCACCTTTTACATTCATGACTACGAAACTTTCGGTCAACATCCGGCCTTAGATAGACCAGCTCAGTTTGCCGGTGTTCGTACTGATATGGATTTCAATATTATTGAAGAGCCATTAGTTATTTACTGTTCACCCGCTGATGATTATCTCCCACAACCAGAAGCTGTCATGATTACCGGCATTACGCCTCAAATTGCATTAGAAAAAGGGGTCAGTGAAGCGGAATTTGCCCGCCAGATTCATAATGTATTCAGTGTGCCGAACAGTTGTATCCTCGGTTATAACAATATTCGGTTTGATGATGAAGTCAGCCGGAATATCTTTTACCGCAATTTTTATGATCCATACGCTTATAGTTGGCAAAAAGGTAATTCCCGTTGGGATTTGCTTGATGTATTACGTGCCTGTTATGCCTTGCGCCCCGAAGGTATTGTCTGGCCAGAGAATGAAGATGGTCTACCTAGCTTTAAACTGGAACATCTGACCAAGGCAAATGGTGTTGAACATTCACATGCTCACGATGCTATGTCCGATGTCTATGCCACAATCGCAATGGCAAAATTACTCAAAGAAGTACAGCCAAAGATGTTCAATTATTTCTTTCAATTAAGAAATAAGCAGAAAATTAGCGCCCTCATTGATATCCCCCAAATGAAACCGCTGGTTCATGTTTCCGGGATGTTTGGCTCTGCTCGCAGCAATCTCAGTTTGGTTGCACCTCTTGCCTGGCATCCAGTAAATCAGAATGCCGTTATTGTATGCGATTTAGCTGGAGATATTTCACCATTACTGGAATTGGATGCAGATGCATTGCGTGAACGTCTATATACCCGCCATGATGAATTGCCGCCAGATCAACCACCAGTCCCCATAAAACTGGTTCACATTAATAAGTGCCCAATAATCGCCCCCGATAATACTTTGCGGACAGAAGATGCCGAACGTATCGGTTTGGATCGTGATCATTGTGAAAGAAATCTGGCTATTCTGCGAAATAATCCACAAATCAGAGAAAAAATTGTAGAGCTGTTTGCAGAGGCCGAGCCTTTTCCTGAATCCGATAATGTTGACGCTAAGCTGTATGATGGTTTTTTTAGTAGTGCCGATAAAGCAGCAATGAATATTATCCGTGAGACACTGCCGCAGAATTTACCTGCTTTAAACCTGACTTTCCAAGACCCGCGAATTAAAACTCTGTTATTCCGCTACCGTGCCAAAAATTACCCTGCTACTCTGACTTATGACGAACAACAACGCTGGCTACGTCATCGTCAAGATGTATTAACTCAGGATAAACTCAGTGAATATATCTTTATCATTGAGCAATTCTTTATTGAATACCAAAGTAATGAAGAAAAATGCCGTCAACTTAAAGCACTGATGGAGTATGCAGTCAAATTAGTCGGATAATCAAACAAATAGTGGACAAATATAAAACGGCGAGTCATATATACTCGCCTTTCTTTTTAACAGGGTGATTTTCATAAACTTTTACAGATTTACACTTTTTTACTACCAGCATAGAATTGTAACTGCCGAGAATATTGGCATTAAGATCCTTCGCGCCAATTTTTCAGCTTGGATGTTTTTCCAATTCCAGGGTTGAGAATGTTAGTGGGATCAGCCATCCGATAAAAAGCCTTAAGTTGAGACTTAGCCTGATATTGATGGCCCACATTATGTTCTGCGGGATATTCCGCCCCACGCTGATCAAGAATCTCTATCATTCTTTCTTTCAGTGCATGTATATCCACGCCTTTTTTTGCAATGTAATCATGATGGAATACATGGCACATAAAATGCCCGCAGTAAAGTTTATGCACTAATACATCATCAAATTCTGGCGGTAACTGTTCAAACCATTCACGATCATTACGACGCAGAGCAATATCAAGCGACAGAATATTTTCCACTTCGTTACTATGTATGGCTTGATAACGGATCGCTGCACCAGCAGCTGAGAAACGATGCAAAAATGCTTTGGCACCTTCTTCCGGCGTACAAGCAAAGAATGCCCCCTCTGCTTGGCTGAAATAACTGTCTAGCCAATTTCTAGCTTCCTCAACCCCATCACCAGACATCTTTAATATCAAATGGTGCTCAAAACGATTTCGATATTCTTTCAAACGTTTAGGTAAGTGGGAAGGAAATAAACGACTCAATCCTTGCATCATGCGATCAATAAAATGGGAAGGTAAAAATGGAACCTTATTGAAAATAGAGTCCATTTTCCCTTTCAAGGTGAAATAATTTGGCATTTTATCAGTACCAAGCTTATCAATCATGATAAACGTATCTTTGCCGTAAATTTCTGCAACATCAAAAATATCCCGGTGCATATATTCACCCGCCACCGGCAAATTACGGAAATGGGCTAATATATGGCGACGTAATTCCGTTAATACGTCAGTGTGATTGGTGCCAATATAAAATACCTGAGACGAAGATTCTGCCGGAAAAGTATCGAGTCGGACAGCAAACACGACCAACTTACCTGCACAACCCGACGCTTCGAACAAACGACGTTCGTCAGAATTGAAACGCGATGGCGTATCGGCATCTACATCACGCACTCGTTGGGCATACTCATAATCAGACGCTTTGCGTTGACCCTGTTCTATATCCTGATCACTATAACGTTGTTCTTCCAGACAAGAGAGGATCTCTTCCGGTGTTTCTCCCAGATAGATACCCAGATGATTAATTAACTCTGGCTTACCGTTCTCATTCACTCGCCCATATAACGCCATTTCGGTATAAGCCGGCCCACGATGAACTAAAGAACCTCCTGAGTTATTACAGATGCCCCCAATCACGGAAGCGCCAATGCAGGAAGAACCGATAACTGAATGAGGTTCACGCCCCAGCGGTTTGAGCGCACGTTCAAGTTGCCATAATGTACTGCCCGGCAGTGCTACTACCTGGTTACACTGCTTCAGGATTTGGATCTTATTCATGCGCAGCGTGCTGATGATCACTATGTCACGGTCGTAATCACTACCGCTCGGAGTAGAACCTTCAGTTACACCGGTATTAGCTGCTTGCATCAAGATGATTTTATCCGCCTCAACACAGGCTTTAAATACACGCCACTGTTCCACCAGCGAGCCGGGAAATACTACGGCCAAAGCATCGCCTTGACCCGAGCGAAAGCCTTTACGGTAGCGTTCAGTTTTATGAGGAGCAGTCAGGATATGAGATTTACCGACAATATAGGTCAAGGCAGTAATGAATTGCTGATTTTGAGAAGTCTTTGCATCATTCATAGTCTCTTCCTTATAGTATAATTACCTCTCAGCATAGATTGTTTTTCTCTATTTACTGCCGGAATTTTTCTTATCTGCAAGCTGCCTCGCTGTTTTCTTTCCTAAGATCCTTCTTCTGCATTACTAAGACAAATTGGCAACCTCATGACAAAAATAATGGCGCCAAATTCGGCGCCATTATTCTTTTTCAAACTGGATATTAAACCATTTCAGAGCATTGAGGCATCGGCTGACGGAAGCGACGGGTCAGGAATACCATATAAACCAGACCAATTGCTCCCCAAGTTAGACCCAACTCCATAGAACTTTGTTCCAAGTTCATCCACAACACTCCAACAGTACAGGCACCAATCACAGGCAATACCAGGAAGTTGATTGTATCTTTCAATGTACGGTTACGACGTTCGCGGATATAGAACTGAGAGATGACCGACAGGTTTACAAAGGTGAACGCTATCAGCGCACCAAAGTTAATCAGAGCCGTTGCAGTCACCAGATCAAAGCTAATTGCAGACAATGCTACGATACCTACCAGCGATACGTTGATTACCGGAGTCCGCCATTTTGGATGAACATAGCCAAATATTTTCTCAGGAAATACACCATCGCGTCCCATAACATAGAGTAGACGGGAAACCCCCGCGTGAGCCGCCATACCAGAAGCCAAAACGGTGATACAAGAGAACACCAAAATAATGGATTGGAACAGGGTACCTGCTACATACAGCATAATTTCTGGCTGAGATTCATCCGGGTTCTTGAACCGAGAAATATCCGGAAAATAGAGCTGCAAGAAATAAGAAACCGCAATGAAGATAACACCACCGATTAATACTGTCAGGAAAATCGCTTTCGGGATCACCTTACCAGCATTCGGAGTCTCTTCGGACAACGAACTAATGCCATCAAACCCTAGAAATGAAAAGCACAAAATCGTGGCCCCAGTAATCATCGGGATTAAATGGGCATCTTCAGAAACGAATGGTTTCGCACTCCATAAAGTTCCTACTCCTTCTCCGTTGTACACTCCGTGGATCAGTAAACCCACAAATACAACCATGATCGCAACCTGGACAATAACAATAGCCGTGTTGAGATTAGCAACAACGTTAATGCCACGCAGGTTAAAAGCTGTCATCAGTAATGCAAAACCCACAACGAAGATCCACGGATCTACGCTAGGAAAAATGGCTTGAAGATAAATTTTCGCTAACAAGATATTAATCATCGGCATGAACATATAGTCCAATAACGATGACCAACCCACCATAAAGCCAACATACGGACTAATGGATTTTTGTGCATAAGTATATGCAGATCCGGCAGATGGAAAACGTTTTACCAATTTCCCATAGCTCACGGCGGTAAACAGAATTGCGATCAAAGCAATAGCGTAGGATGTCGCTACGTGACCGTCAGTCAAACCAGAAACAATGCCGAAAGTATCAAAGATAGTCATAGGTTGCAGATAAGCAAGACCC
The DNA here is from genome assembly GCF_020387775.1 of Photorhabdus antumapuensis. Classification (NCBI taxonomy): domain Bacteria; kingdom Pseudomonadati; phylum Pseudomonadota; class Gammaproteobacteria; order Enterobacterales; family Morganellaceae; genus Photorhabdus; species Photorhabdus antumapuensis. The sequence continues at coordinate 113,634 of NZ_JAHZMK010000041.1, read as the reverse complement.
ATCATCACTACCTGAACCAAGGTCAGTGTTTTTCTGAGTTGAACACGATTGTTAGCACCAGTCTGGTTGGTGCCTAGTGGGATTACAGTATTATGAGACATGAGCGAAACCTCCAATAACTCCGATTCGTGTTATGACACTACTTAATCGACAGTTACTGGGAAGACTTCGCTTCTGCCTATAGGCAGTAGAATTAGAGGCTGGATTATATGCGGAGCTCAATGCTCCGTAGTCATCAATGCAGCAGCATGTACCGATTGGTACAAGTGCAGAAGAGAATAATTGCTCCATATTAGCGTTCCTCATTACGGCAACCGATTCTCGTTGCGGTTGCTCGTGGCCAATTATCTATCCGGCTCAGAGTCCGGCCTCTGGTATAGTAAAAAATAAGTCAAAGCAAAAAAAATAACCGACACATATAAACGCATCAGTTATTTTCCAGTGGGCGAATTCTGCACTTGAAGACCTGAAATAGCAATACTCGCCGCACTAAAAGTTCATTATTTTTTACCACACTCATTGATGACGCTATGGAGTTTAACGGTGTCATATACATTTCTTTGACATGACTAAGTTTTAACACAACACAAAACGGGTTGCTATTCAGTTTTTACAGGTATGAGCAAAAAACAAAAATCCCCTCTGTCTGCAACAAACAAAGAGGATTATGGCACAGTTAGTTAGAACGCATTATTAAAAGTCGTAATTGATACCAATGTTATAACGACGACCATCCAATACTATATCATGAGTGTCTTCAGTTACTTGTTTCTCAAATACGTTGTATACCCCACCTACCAAGCGTAAACCATCAGCCAAATAATAACTGACACCGATATCTACAAAGGCATAAGACGGTGTTCCTTTCTCCATAGAGGTACGTGATAAATAACTCGACGTTTTACCACGGTAGTTAACACGAGCCCAAGTTTGCATTTCTGGTAAAGCCTGCCAGTTTAAGGTTGCATTCGCCATATGTTTAGGCATCTTATTCAAAGGTTTCCCTTTGAAGTTACCACTCTTTTGCTCAGAATCAGTATACGTATAGTTTGCAGCCAATACCCAGTTATCAACAATATCCCAGTTCATCGTCGCTTCTACACCACGCATATTGGCTTTATCAATGTTCACACGGTCACTGATAAATTTATAAGCAGTGCCATCAATCACACATTTGCCCTGAGACCTACCACTTGGATCGGTACAACGGCGTAATTCAGTAATTTTGTCTTTAAATTCGGTGTTGAATATTGTTAAACCGACATTAAAGTTATCCCGATTGTTCCAGATAACACCAATTTCCTGATTGAAGCTCTTCTCTGGTTTCAAATCTGGATTACCGACGATAATCGCTGGATCACCACCGCCCCCCGTAATCTGCCCCCAATTAGATGCCGCCTGACGCAATTCTGGTGAACGATATCCTGTAGAAACACCACCTTTAATCGTCCATTGCTCATCAACATGCCATACACCGTACAAACGTGGAGTCCAGTGGTCACCGAAGTTTTCATCTTTATCCATACGGATGCCACCGGTCAGAGCAAAGTCATTGGTCATTTGCCATTCATCTTCAGCAAATAACGCCCAACTCCAACGGGTCAGCTTATTGATATTTTTAGCAGAAGCTAATTGATTCCCTTCATCGCGCAAATCCTCATAACGATATTGACCACCGATGCTCAATGAATGATCATCCAACATAAATACTGTATGAGTATTGAACAGATTATCGTAATATTTCATATCACGACCAGGATTACGTGATTCATCACGCTGGAAGTACGTTGTTGACGTTCCAAAATCATAAACGCCATTATGGGTAATAGAATAGTTATTTCTTTTATATCGACTTTCACTATTACCTGGAGATCGCCAACTACTTGTCTTTGTTTTCCCTACAGTAGAATCACGATCTTGCTCATAACGTCCCGCTTCAAAATCAAAAGTATTCTGCTCATCGGGTGTGAAAGAGAAAGTGGCTGAACCATTACGCATTTCCTGTTTGTTAAAACCACCGATAAATTTATCTTCATTACGGTGAGAATACAGGCCGCTCACTTTCAGCCCTAATAATCCATCAATAATTGGACCCGAAGTATAAACACTACTCTGATGACTATTACCTGATTTAGAACGCTCCTGTAAAGTGCTATCAGCACGGAAGCTGGTTTTCCACTCTTTCTGTGCCTTACGGGTAATGATGTTAATTACCCCCCCCATCGCATCAGAACCATAAAGAGAAGACATAGGACCACGCACCACCTCAATACGTTCTATCGCGGCCAACGGCGGCAACCACCCCTGTTCAATCCCCGAATTATCACGGTTTGGACGAGTACCACGGGTATCAACACGCTTACCATCAACCAGAATCATCGTATATTGAGACGCCATACCGCGAATACTGATATCACTACTGCTAGCGCCACCGGTAACAACAACACCCGGCACATCTTTCAGTGCATCAGTCACATCACGGTAAGCCTTAGTTTCCAATTGCTCACGGCTCACCACAGAAATAGACGCTGGAGCATCTTCAATTTTCTGTTGAAAGCCTGCCGCTGTAGTGACAAGAATAGTGTCATTATTGCTACTAGCTGCAAAAACTGAGCCAGATGAGATTGCAGCAATAACGCCTAACGCGATTTTTCTTTTATTAAAAACACCCATTCCCGATTCTCCAAGAGATATAATTACACTTTATTTATCTATAAAAATGGATAATCAACATGTGCTCAAATAACGAGGATAAAATATTTACCTCTGTGTGATTTTATTATTTTATTATTTTA
>NZ_JAHZMK010000041.1:0-110779 GCF_020387775.1 Photorhabdus antumapuensis | reverse complement strand
TTATTATTTTATTATTTTATTAGTTTACTTATATCTTATTGCCATAAGACACAAGACAATATCCCCTATTAATTATAACAATCCATCTTATTAACTTATTCCATTTACTATCCTTCGCAGTAAAGAGTGAATCTCAGCATTAACCAGACAAAAAATGTAGCTTTCAAATACGGCCAGCTTTTAAATACACAGTAATACAAGGCAAATAAACTATTCCTCATACACGACGATGCACGTTCTGATTTTTGTGCGCATTCTGCGCCCAAACTTTATTAAAAATACAATTTAAACAATAGGTTAAAATAAACTCTCAATCTCTAGTTTTGAAATCAATACCGGTAAAATACCCCTCTGATAACTGTGTTTAATTCCTTACCATGTCACAAAGCAGTATTAATGTCATATACCCGTTATCTTTCAAGCTGCCTCTTTGTTGGCTGCACTCACTCACCCCGGTCACATAGTTCTCTATGCTCCCGGGGATTCGCTCCCTTGCCGTCGCGATGCAACTCGAAATCTATTAGGTATATACAGCCACCCAAGGTAATAATATTACGACAATATGTTTCTCGATATACCAACTAAGCGGCTCATTTAATAAAAATGAATAATCAACGCATACTAAGATAACGAGGACAAAATATTTGTGTAATTTTATCAGCTTATTAAAATCTTATTACTATAAAGTATAAAACTATATTTTTATTAACTATAATAATCTATCCTATTAAATCATTCTCATACTACCCTTTATAGCTAGGCATTACCCAGACAAAACTGTAACTTTTAAATAACAAGTTAAAATGAATTCTCACTCACTAGCTTTGAAACCAACCCATCAACTAATACCTGAGGAATACCCTGAGAACAACGTTCAATTCTGCCTTTGACACCATAAACTTGTGCCAGACTCTCTGGCGTAATAACCTGCTCAGGAGATCCCTCAGCAATTAAATGACCTTTTTGCAACATGAGTACATGGTCACCATGACGCAAAGCGATATTAATATCATGTACAACGACCACAGTAATCATATTCCGGCGATACGTTTCTTGTGCCACCAACGCCATTACGTGATATTGATAATTTAAATCCAGCGCACTAAGCGGTTCATCTAACAATAATAACGTTGGCTTACGAATTAACGATTGCGCCAATCCAACCAATTGCTTTTGACCGCCAGATAACTGATCTAAATAACATAACGCCAGGTGTTCAATCCCTAACTGACGTAACAACAACATCACTTCTTCTTCACTGGTTTCAGAATGACGCCCTCCAGATGCCCGTTGAGCGACGATAATCGATTCCAATACATGCAAATGAACACCAGCGGGTAAGCTTTGTGGTAAATAAACCACATTTTCCGAGCGCTGGACAAAACTCATCTTCATCAAATCCTGACCATCAAGCCAGAGCTGACCTCTCGCACGATTTAAACCTGCCAGAGAACGCAGAAGTGTTGATTTACCGCTACCATTTGGCCCCAACAGCACCGTAATTTTCCCTCGGGGCAACGGAGAAACATTCAGATCCTCAATAACCGAATGTTTCGGATAACCCGCAAAGAAATTATTAATGGTTAATCCCGGGCTCATATATTCCCCCTATGACGTAAAATTATGCTCAGGAAGAATGGAACCCCAACTAACGCAGTAACGATCCCAACAGGAATAACAATACCTGGGATCAGGTTTTTCGAAGCGATGGACGCCATAGATAACACCAATGCACCAATCAGGGCACTGGCCGGTAAATAGAAACGATGATCTTCACCAAACATCATGCGGGCAATATGTGGCGCAATTAAACCGATAAAGGCAATTGGCCCAACAAATGCAACGGCTAAAGCGGCAAGAATACTGATACGCAATAACGTCCCCAAGCGCAGACGACGAACATCAATACCAAAACTGATTGCACGATCTTCACCCAAGCGTAGCGCTGTCAGTTTCCAAGCATTCATCATTGAAATAGGAAAAACGGCTGCAAACACCAACAACATAACACCCAGTTTTATCCAGGTTGCTCTGGCAAGGCTACCCATTGTCCAGAGTACCAACCCCTGAAGGGTATCTTCCGTTGCAATAAACTGCATCATGGAAACCAATGCTTCAAAGGTAAAGACTAATGCAATACCAAATAATACGACCCCAGACGTAGCAACTCGTGTCCAACGAGTAATCGTATCCAGCACCAACGCTGCCAACAAAGCGAAAATGAAAGCATTCGCAGAGATGAACCATTGATCAGGCACGCCTGGAATACCAATACCAGATACAATCGCCAACGCAGCACCAAATGCAGCCGCCTGAGCAACCCCTAAAGTAGAGGGACTGGCTAATGGGTTATTTAAGATCGTCTGCATTTCTGCGCCAGCCAGCCCAAGAGACAAGCCAATCACTACCGCCATCAGGGCGTAGGGTAAACGGATATCCCAAACAATTACCCGCGTACCCGCATCCACACTCTCTGGCGACACTAAAGTCTGCCAGAGAGATGACAAAGATAAACCTGATGGCCCTATCATAAAATCTAATACCAGTGAAACACCAATAATCAGCACGATGAAGACCATCATCACAATACGGCGGTGTAAAATATATCGGTAATGGACTTTTACATTGCTGTCATCTAATTGTTGTTTCACCATTGGCATCAGCTCGGTAGTGGCACTCATTATTTCCGTTACCTGTCTTCACTAATTACTTCTCACTGATCCAGTAAACTCCTGATGGATCAACTGCCAGGAATTTACTGTGTAATTCATTCAGTGTTTTCTGCGGATCTAAATCTGTAAATTTCTCAGGATAGAACCATTTAGCAAATACCTGAGTCGCTACCACACTATATGGAGAGTTATAGTAATTATGCCAAATCGCATAATCTCTGCCCTCTTTGACCGCAGTCAACGAGCTAATACCTTTACGTTCAGTCATTTGTTTCAGACTGGCTTTTGCTCGTTCAGGCGTAGATTGCGCTCCCAGTTTTACACCAGGTTCATTACTGTCTGGCGCTTTTGCCCCACTAGCAATGTAAATATAAGGGTCAACTGCAATGATTTTTTCGAGGTTCATATTACCAAGCACACCTGGTAGCAAGCCTTTAGCAATGTTTTTACCACCGGCCAAATCGATAAAGTTACCCATATTACCGTCACCGGCAGTCGCACAGCAGTTTTCAAAAGCACCCGCTCTCAAATCGATAAATACTGTTGGTTTTTTCTCTTCCGGGATTTTATTGGTGATATCAGTCACCAGTTTTACATTTTTCTCGTAAAAATCGGCATATTCTGTCGCTTGTTTTTCACGATTTAATACTTTACCTAGCATACGAATACTCGGTAGCGTGTTCTTTAACGGCTCAGTACGAAAATCAACAAATACAACCGGAACACCGGCCTTTTCAAGTTGAGCAACCAATTCGCTGTTTTTACCAGGACCATGACCAGACAAGCCAAAAATAGCGATATCTGGATTAAGAGTTAACACCTTTTCAGAGCTGACACTATCAGCACTGGTGTTACCAATCAAAGGAACCTTGTCAATCTCAGGGAATTTAGCTTTATAGACGGCGTAAGACTGAGGGTCCAATTTACGGAAATCACCTTGCCAACCCGCGATACGGGCCAGTGGTTTATCGCCTTCAAGTAAAGCGATAGCATGGAACAAACGACCTTCGCCCAACAAAATACGATTTACATTCTCAGGAACTTCAACAGTACGACCAACTATATCGGTGACCGTTTCCGCCCATGATGCGAAGCTTGCCACGACTGCCGAACCCGCTAACAGGCCGACACTGATACTCTTTGCTATGGTTCGAGACCTCAATTTCATTTTGTTAGCCCTTTCATATTAATAATTATGGCACTAACAATAGGACAGATGAGAATACTTATCAATATGATCTACACAAATTTTAGTAAATCACGTGATTCATTGTATGATTAACGCTATGAAAAATAAAAAATACTCATTTGATCACAAAATGGGTATTTTCTTTTAATTTCTTATCAAGAACGGCTTATCTGCTTAAATAAATAAAACATTAAGATAATAATAAACTAATCGTGAATCGAATTAAAAAAACCATAAAACCAAGCCGGTAGGAATTTTTTCAAAGATTCCTACCGGCCTGTTAATCACGATTTAACGTATTCACATTCACTGATTCGCGATATCAGGAAATTTCATCTCGCTATATTTAATAAAGTGAGTTTTCCTAACTAGTTTGTAACCAAGCCAAATCAACAGGAATAGTGGAATACCAATATAAGTTGCAGTTACACCATACCAATCAATTTTATCTTGTAGAAATGCCTGATAATTCTGTCCCAATGTGATGGTCAGACACAAAACAAACGCAAAGATTGGGCCAACCGGGAAAAATCCTGAACGATAAGGTAATCTACTTAAATCCAACCCCTGAGCTATATAACCACGGCGGAAACGATAATGGCTAATTGCAATCCCCAACCATGCAATAAAACCGGTCATCCCAGAAGTATTTAATAACCACAGATAGACGGTCTGGTTACCGTACATTGAACTGAGGAAACACAACGCAGCCACCACCGTTGTTGCATACAAGGCATTACGCGGTACACCACCTTCCGATAATTTGCCAAAAATCCTCGGTGCTTTACCCTCTTTTGCCAATGTGAACAACATACGAGTCGATGCATACATACCTGAATTACCCGCAGACAACACAGCCGTCAAAATAACCGCATTCATCGCCGCCGCAGCGGATAACAAACCGGCGTTTTCAAATACCAACGTAAACGGGCTAACACTAATATCACCGACCTCATTACGCAGCAGGTTTGGATCAGTATAAGGAATAATCAGACTGATAATCAGGATTGCAAAAATATAGAACAGCAGAATACGCCAGAATACCTTACGTACAGCACTGGGAACATTTTTCGCCGGATCTTTTGATTCACCCGCCGCAATGCCAATTAGCTCGGTTCCCTGGAAAGAAAACCCAACTATCATTGCCACGCCAATCATGGCAGAGAAACCACCAGCAAAAGGTGCATCACCCACAGTCCAGTTATGCCATCCAGCACCTTCTGCCCCTTTCATGATGCCGGCTATCATCAGTAATCCGACCACAATAAAAACAATAACCGTGCTGACTTTAATTAAAGAGAACCAGTATTCAGCTTCACCAAATCCTTTCACTGAAATAAAATTCAATAGGAAAATCAACGCGAGGAATAGTGCACTCCAAATCCAACCTGGTATATCTGGCAACCAGTATCCCATAACCAATTGAGCAGCAACCAAATCCACCGCGATAGTCACCGCCCAGTTGTACCAGTAGTTCCAACCCAAGGCAAAACCAAACCCTTCTTCAACATATTTGGAACCGTAAGTTGAAAAAGAACCGGAAACCGGCATATAAGCGGCCAGTTCACCCAAACTGGTCATCAGGAAATAAACCATCAAGCCAATTAATGCATAGGAAAGTAATGCTCCGCCAGGCCCTGCCTGTGAAACTGTCGCACCTGAAGCCACGAATAATCCGGTGCCTATTGATCCGCCAATGGCAATCATAGCCAGATGCCGAGCCTTCAATTCACGTCGCAAATGTTGTACGGGTTTCTGGGAAACACTTTTTTGTTGTTGAGACATTCTGTTCCTGTTAGCTGCGAATAAATCTGATGGCGGATTGTAACAAATCCTCACTATCAAAATAGCGAGGAAGCGCTGTTATAAGATACCTTCATAATTTAGAGAAAATTATAAGTAACACAGCTAATTTTGGATTTTAAACAGAACGTAAAATTTATCGGCAATAACTGAGCAATTTTTGCAGTGCGATAGACATATGCTTTTGCCGATGATGAATCAGATACAATGTTCTGAAAAGTCTTAATTCTGGCACTTTTAACTCCAGTAAAGTACGATTTTGCAATTGATCTGCAACAACTCGTCTGGACAAGCAACTGATGCCCATACCAAATTTGACCGCATGTTTTATCGCTTCAGAATTTCCCAATTCCATCAAAATCTTGAACCCAGGCAAATGGGCAAACAGCAGATGATCCAGCACCTCTCTTGTACCCGATCCCCTCTCCCTTAATATCCATGATGCCTTAACTAAATCATCCAATTTTAGATCCTGTTTAGCTAGCGGATTTTCAGGAGAAGAAAAAACAACCAACTCATCCTCCATCCATAGCTGAGTTATCAACTCAGGACTATGACAGGAACCTTCTATCAAACCAAGATCAACACGGAATTCCAGCACAGAATTGATGACATCCTGCGTATTATTGATATTTAACTCTAGCGGCGTATCAGGAAAATCCTGACGATAATTTGCCAGCATTTCCGGCAACATATAATTACCAATGGTACTACTGGCAGCAATACGTAACGCTCCTAACTCCTGTTTGAATAACTGCTGAATTTCCCCTGCCTGCTCTAACAATGCCAGAGCCTTGGGATAGAGTAGACGGCCATGTTCATTAGTCACCAACCGCTTACCTACCCGATCAAAAAGCTGTACGCCAAGTTGGCTTTCCAGATCCGTTAGTGAGGCACTCACTGCGGACTGAGATAGCGCCAATTGCTGAGAGGCTTGCGTCGTTGAACCGCTTTTCAATACCTCAGTAAAAACTTCCAACTGCCTCAATGTGATGTGCATATTGCCCCGCAAAATATGGTGTCGGTCAAAATTAGCTAGTTTTAATTTTATACGGCAATAGACAACTTAACAAAAATCCACTTTCTTACCAATTTTTTCGATTATATATAAAAATATTATCAATTTTAATGATAAATTAGTCTGCTATATGCTTATGTTTAAAACATATAAGCAAAATGAGAAACATCTATGTCTGACATTCGTGCCGAAAAATCCAGCAAACAATCATCCATTCCCGGTATGAAATTAATACTTGGGTTAATATTAGCGGCAACACTTACTGCAATTTCAATATATGCCGGAAATATCCCGTGGTTTATTAATATGGGACTGGGCACATTAACACTGGCGATCCTTGCAGGGATCATTGCCGGTAATACTGTCTATCCTTTACTCAAACCTTATTGTGATGAGGGTATTCATTTCTCAAAACATTATCTTCTGCGAGCAGGAATTATTCTTTATGGTTTCCGTCTGACATTTCAACAAATTGCCGATGTTGGCATTACCGGCCTTCTGATTGATGCTGCTATGTTGTCTTCCACTTTCTTTATTGCAATTTGGCTAGGCAGATCACTCTTTGGATTAGACCAGCAAACGGTAATACTGATCGGTGCCGGTAGCAGTATCTGCGGTGCAGCAGCTATTATGGCAACGCAGCCGGTAGTGAATGCCCCTGCCAGTAAAGTTGCTGTTGCGGTATCGACAGTTGTCATCTTTGGCACTATCGCTATTTTCATTTATCCGTGGTTTTATCAACTCAATGAGCATTATCAGTGGCTACCACTTACTCAGGAAACTTTCGGCATCTTTACTGGCTCCACCCTTCACGAAGTTGCTCAAGTTGTTGCTGTTGGGCATGCTATTAGCGATCAAACGGAAAACGCAGCCGTTATCAGTAAAATGATCAGGGTTATGATGTTGGCGCCATTCCTGTTGTTATTATCCCGTTACATTAGCCGTGCCCGCACTAAAAATGGAAGAAACCATCAGGAGAAAACACCAATGACTATACCCTGGTTTGCGGTGATTTTTATTGCAATAGCGGGTTTTAATTCTTTCAATTTACTGCCGGATGCAACAGTTAATTTTCTGATTAATATCGATACTATTATGCTTACTATGGCAATGGGAGCATTAGGTTTAACCACTCATGTGAGTGCCATCCGTCAGGCCGGATTTAAACCGATTTTATTAGCTCTAATTTTGTTTGTATGGCTGATGGCCGGTGGTTTTTTGATAAATCTTGGCATTCAACATTTGTTTGGCTGATCAGAATCCACACAGAGAAATTCCAGCAGCATATATACCTAATAGATTTCGAGTTGCAGCGCGGCGGCAAGTGAACGAATCCCCAGGAGCATAGACAACTATGTGACTGGGGTGAGTGAAAGCAGCCAACAAAGCAGCAGCTTGAAAGATGAAGGGTATAACCTTTCCGTTCTTAAGGTTCATTGAGTGATTGAACAATGCCATAATGACGTAAAATAAGAAGGAGAAAAATATGAAATTTGTTGGAGCACATGTCAGCGCTGCCGGCGGAGTTGATCAAGCGGTTATCCGGGCACACGAATTAAAAGCTACCGCCTTTGCCCTATTTACAAAAAATCAGCGCCAGTGGCATGCTCCACCTTTAGCCGCTGATGTTATCGATAAATTTAAAGAAAATTGTGAACGTTATGGATATGGCAGCCGACAAATTCTCCCTCACGATAGTTATCTGATTAATCTTGGTCACCCAGAAATTGAAGCACTGGAAAAATCCCGATTGGCTTTCATTGATGAGATGCAACGTTGCGAACAATTAGGGATCGATTTATTGAATTTCCATCCTGGCAGCCATCTCAATAAAATAGATGTGGATAAATGCCTGGCGCGTATTGCAGAATCTATCAATATTGCTCTCAATAAAACCCAAGGAGTCACTGCTGTTATCGAAAATACGGCAGGTCAAGGTACTAATCTGGGTTTCAAATTTGAACATCTGGCAGCAATTATTGATGGAGTTGAAGATAAAAGCCGAGTGGGTGTCTGTATTGATACCTGTCACGCCTTTGCTGCTGGCTACGATTTACGTACAGACGATGTTTGTAAACAAACTTTTCAACAGTTTGAAAAAATTGTTGGCTTTCAATATTTATGCGGAATGCATTTAAATGATGCCAAAAGTGAATTCGCCAGCCGTGTTGACCGACATCATAGCCTTGGAGAAGGAAATATTGGTAAAACACCTTTCAATTATATTATGAAAGATGCTCGTTTTGATGGTATTCCACTCATCCTTGAAACAATAAACCCAGATATTTGGCCGCAAGAAATTGCCTGGCTGAAATTACAACAAAATTAATTATTCTTTAATTAAAGCATTATCTAACGGGTATCAGTTCAACTTTAGCCATCATGGCAGCTAATTCAGGACGATTGCTGATACCCACATTAGGCTGGCTAACGGCAAGTGCAGATACAGCGGTCGCTAATCGCAACGTGTGTTCACTGGATTCCCGCATCAGCAAACCATAAACCAAGCCACCAACCATTGAATCACCAGCCCCAACAGTGCTAACGACTTTACAATGCGGTGGTTTCGCCAACCATGCTCCAGACGCATTAACCCATAATGCCCCCTGCTCACCCAAGGATATGACAACATGAGCAATTCCCTGATCCCTAAGTTGATGTGCCGCTATGATGATATCGGATAACTCAGGTAACAGACGCCCCGCCCATACTTCAAGCTCATGGCGATTCGGCTTCACTAACCAAGGGGATGCTTTTAACCCTGCAACCAATGCTTCACGGCTGCTGTCAAAAATAATGCATGGACAAAGCTGACGTAGACAAACCATCCAGTCGGTAAACGATTCAGCAGAGATACCAGCCGGTAAGCTACCACTCACAACAACCATATCAAACTGCCCAAGCCATGAAAGCGAATCATTAACAAATCCCGACCATTCAGCTTCACCGACATAAAAACCAGTGAAGTTAAAATCTGTCACTTCACCGTTTTCTTCTGTCAATTTGACATTAATCCGTGTTCTGCCCGGTACTAAATGAAAACGATTTACCATACCATTTTCATTGAAGAATTGTTGAAATCCTTCCTGATTTTCCTTACCCAAAAAACCACTCACCGTGACATCAATACCTAAGTCACGCAAAACTTTAGCAACATTATTGCCTTTTCCCGCAGCATGTAGTCCAGCGGTTTGCACTCGGTTGATCGCCCCCTTGACGATTTCCGGGCACAATCCTACCAAATCATAAGCAGGGTTTAAGGTGATAGTGGCAACTCTACGGCTCATTTTGCCCGATGTCTCCTAAGTAGATAATCATCATCATTACTATGAATTTTCAGTTCTATTTATATCACTAAAATTGAATCGTTTCAGTTAAATTCCATGCTTTATTGATCGTTGTCTTAAATTGATTTCTGGATAAGAATAGTATTGAATTTTTCTCAAAAAGAATCGTTAATTTATTGAAATTTAAATGAAAGGAATAAATCAAATGTCTGTCATTGTGGGTGTTGGCGTTGTTATTATGAACGAATATGGTCAAATATTACTCGGAAAACGTAGCAGTAAACATGCTCCATACTGGTCAATCTTTGGTGGTCATGTTGATGCCGGAGAAACTTTTGAGCAATGTGCAATCCGTGAAATTGCAGAAGAAACGGGTCTGACGATTCAATCACCAAAGGTCTATGGTATTTGTAATAACCTTCAAACTTACCAACAGGAAGGAAAACATACTATTTCAGTATGTTTACTAGCAAAATATCCAGGTGGTGAACCAAAATTGATGGAACCAAAAAAATGTGAACAGTTTATGTGGTGCGATCCCGATAATCTTCCTGAACCTCATTTTGAGGCCAGCCGGAATGCAATAAAAATGTGGCAAGAAAATAAATTTTATCTTACCGAATGAACTAACTTATGTTATTTCAATTTCAAATAATCCCTGATGGCATCTATTTACACTCTATAGACAAAAATGTATCTTTGAGCTAGTACAAAGAAACAATATACCAGCGGAGTTCATATGTCCATTCAGACAACTCAAAGTTTAAAACGCCCTCCCATACTGGGTGGTGCAATGATAATTGCCGGAACTGCTGTCGGTGCAGGAATGTTCTCTACTCCGATAGTGACTTCTGGTGTCTGGTTTACTGGCTCAATTATTCTGCTGGTTTACACATGGATGTGTATGTATTTTTCCGGCTTGATGATACTAGAAACCAACCTGAACTACCCATCAGGCGCAAGCTTCCATACCATGACTAAAGATTTACTCGGTAAAGGATGGAATGCAATCAATGGTATCTCTATTACATTCGTACTTTATATATTAACCTACGCCTATATTTCAGCAGGTGGCTCAATTATTGCCCTCAATTTTAAAAATATTATTCCAATATCACAGGCAAATGCTGGCCTTATTTTCGCCTTTATCGTTGCATTTATTGTCTGGTTATCAACTACAGCCGTCGATCGTCTGAGTACAATTTTAATCGGTGGTATGGTTATTACTTTTTTTATGTCGGTCGGCGGTATGTTTACCGAAGTTAAATATGCCATTTTATTTAATCAAACGGATGCTATATCAAACAACACCGCAACAAGTTATATGCCTTACGCCTTAGCCGCTCTACCTTATTTACTCGTTTCATTCGGATATCACGGCAACATCCCAAGTTTAGTAAAATATTACCATAAAGATAGCAAAGCCGTTATTCGCAGTCTGTTATTCGGCACGTTAATCGCATTAGCTATTTACATCTTGTGGCAATATGTCATTCAAGGAAATATTCCCCGCGAAACATTTAAACAGATTATTGCTGATGGCGGGAATATTGGTGATTTATTAAAACACATGGATAATACAATAAACAGTACAACCGTTCACCAGCTTCTCAATGCTTTCTTTTATATGGCATTAGCAAGTTCATTTCTTGGTGTCTCTTTAGGGCTATTTGATTACATAGCCGACTTCTTCGATTTTAAAGATAACAATACAGGCCGATTAAAATCTGCATTAGTGACATTTATTCCACCAACAACACTCGCTTTGCTGTCCCCCAATGGTTTTCTATATGCCATTGGTTTCGCTGGATTCGCTGCAACCATCTGGGCTGTCATTATTCCAGCACTTATGGCTCGGGCAAGTCGTCAGCGCTTCCCAGAAGCCAGTTACCGAGCACCAGGCGGGAAATTCCTCATTGGGTTCATCATTCTGTTTGGTTTGATAAATGCTATAGCTCATATTTTGTCCTCTCTTGATTTATTACCTGTGTATCGTTGATATATAAGGCATTCTTACTACAACCCCAATGTAAAAAAACAGTGGGGTTTTTTAATCCCTACTTGCCTAATGTCTTGACTGCGAGTAATTTTGTCGCCGATTATTCTCTTGCGGTTTTATGGAAGGTTACATATGGCTAAAGCCAACGAAATTAAACGCGGTAGTGCCGTCAGTTATAATGGTAAGTTACTGCTAGTCAAAGATATTGATATTCAAGCGCCAAGCGCCCGGGGAGCTAGCACATTATATAAAATGCGCTTTACTGATATCCGCACCGGTCAGAAAGTGGAAGAACGTTTCAAAGGCGATGATATCCTTGATACGATCAGCCTAACTCGTCGTAGCGTTAACTTTTCCTACATTGATGGCGATGAATATGTTTTCATGGATGATGAAGATTTCACACCTTATCACTTTAAAAAGGAACAAATCGCAGAAGAGCTGTTATTTATTCCTGAAGGTGGCCTGCTTGGTATGCAAGTTCTGACAATAGAGGGACAAGTCATTGCCCTTGAACTACCACAAACAGTCGATATGATTATTGAAGAAACAGCCCCTGGAATTAAAGGCGCTTCAGCCAGTGCACGGACAAAACCTGCCAAAATGAGCACCGGACTCACCGTGCAAGTACCTGAATATATCAGTAGCGGGGAAAAAATCCGTATTCATATTGCAGAACGTCGCTATATGGGACGTTGCGATTAACAATATTAGCTAATTCTGAGTTGCCCGGTATAAAACAGGGCAACTCACTTCTTACTTATTCCATTCATTAAATCAGTCACCTGCTTTCCATTAGCATTTATGGCATAATTTAAATTCCCAAATAAAATATAATATATACCTAATAGATTTCGAGTTGCAGCGCGGCGGCAAGTGAATGAATCCCCAAGAGCATAGATAACTATGTGACTGGGGTGAGTGAAAGCAGCCAACAAAGCAGCGGCTTGAAAGATGAAGGGTATAAATCTGTCACTCATTCATTTTAGCTATAACAGATAAAATCCCGACTCTTCTTCAATTAAACATTGAAGAAATAACATGTAAAATTTCTCCTAACATCAATTATAGAAAATTGTAACAACACCAATTTTCTCTTTTCCTTTTATCCATTTAATCTCTGTTACACCCATTTGGTGTGGTAAATAAAAATAAATATCATTTTGCAAATCGAGCCTTCGTCGTTGGATAATCTTATGTCCTTTTCGCCAACAAGTGGTGTCAGCCCAGTTATCACGCCAATCAAAACGACACGGTGATTCAACGATCGCACCTGAAAAGCGAATAACCCCTGTACTTGATGTTGTTTCTGACTCACTATTGACAAGACTAGGAATCATCAGAAAAAAACAACCCATCATAACCCGGAACATAGACATAAAGCCCCCACCATAAAACAGCATCATTCGCTGCGATTTCCAAAAATGAAATCAATCTAGAAATCGGAAAAATTTATGAGTCTATGTATTGGTAACGGCTATTTTCGTTGTTTATTTATTATTTTTAGCGATTAAAACTGATTAAGATATTTATATCTTACAATATTAGAATTATCAGAAGTAATTCTCAATAAATTAAGAATTTACAACCTTAAACACCCCAACATCACGCAATAAAATCCATAGAATTGAACAAGAATAGTTACCAAAGTAAATAAAAAAATGAAGGAAAAAGCACAAAGTAGATAAAAAAACAACGAATTAAATTACAGGTTCATCAAGAACTGTGACATTATTACTCAATATTTGTTATATTAACCCACATAATTGTAAGTTTAGTTACCACTTATCTTATTTTTAACAAATAGGTCTCCCATGACACGCAATCACCCATTTGCCATATTTATACTGAACCTGTTAGGGATCACTTTATTTCTCTCCTGGTATTTACCAGAGCATCATGGTTTTTGGCTCAAGATCGACTCTGCAATCTTCTACTTCTTTAATAAGAAATTAACATCAGGTTCAACATTCACAGAATTTGTAGCATTTGTGAATATCAGGGCCTTCGATGTCATTTCACTTTTATGTATGGGATTACTGTATTACAACGCTTTTCGTAAACAGAATTACGATGGCAAACGCAGATTATTCATGATTGGTTTGGTCATGATAATAAGCGCAGTTATACTTAACCAAATCGGTCATCTACTCCCTGTTATCCGTCCAAGCCCGACATTAACCTTTGATCATGTCAATCGTATTAGCGAAATGACCAATCTGGTAACAAAAGATGCATCAGGCGATAGCTTTCCAGGCGATCACGGATTAATGCTCCTAATTTTTAGCTGCTTTATCCTTCGATATATCTCAGGTAGAGCATTCTGTATTGCATTACTAATTATGGTAATATTTGCGTTACCTCGCATCATGGCAGGAGCGCACTGGTTTACTGATATTGCAGTTGGTTCTTTATCTCTAGTGCTAATCGGAACAAGTTGGCTATTATTAACACCATTAAGTGACATAATGATTAACTGGCTGGATAAGAATCTACCACAAATTGGTCGCCCAATTTAAGATCTTTCCCATAAACTCTTTTTACTGAATAATATTGGAAAGGTATTCAACCTTCCCAATAGCTCATAAAACCCACATAGATAACATAAATTAGCAACACTCCTGATCTCTCCTACTTAGAAATCTAATTTTTTGTAAATTATGTCATTAAATACTCGCCTTTTCCTGATTGTTTCTGTACTCTCGGTTTGAATAACATTTATTGTAAATATCGTTATAAAACGTGGCATCAGACGCGTTTTTTCACCAAACGCGTTGTTTATTCATTGTTTTTTCTAACACCAGGCTTCGAAGCGTTTGATATTTTTCAATAATAGCGACCAACTAAGGTAAGGATAGCAAGGGAAAACAAAAATAATGGTCAAGTCTCAACCGGCTCTGAGATACATTACGCGGCTGATACCCGCGCTGTTCGTAGCGATCACCTTATCCGCGTGCAGCTCACCAGATTCATCAAGGTTTCGTAACACACAAGCTGATACGCATGCAGTAAACGGTAAGAACGGCTTCTTACTTCAAGCGTCTCAGGATGAATTCGAAGCACTCGTTCGTAATCTGGATATAAAATCTAAAATTCTTAGCCAATACAATGGCTGGAAGGGGGTTGCCTATAGACTCGGTGGCGAGACTAAACGCGGTATAGATTGTTCTGCCTTTGTTCAACGTACTTTCCGTGACCAGTTTGGTATGGAACTGCCACGTTCAACATTTGAACAACAAAATATTGGCAAAAAAATCGACCGTTCAAGATTACGCCCTGGTGATTTAGTTTTATTCAAGACAGGTGCCCGTACCAGGCATATTGGTATCTATGTTGGCAATGACCAATTCGTTCATGCCTCTACTAGCAATGGTGTAATCGTTTCCAGGTTAAACAGTACATACTGGAGCAAACGTTATTATGGTGGTCGCCGGGTCATCAGCAATCGTATAACGCCTAACGGCTAAAAATTTTTCCCTTGCCCCCACAAAAAAGCGCTCCCATCAAAGGAAGCGCTTTTCGCGTTTATACCCTCCATCTTTCAAGCTGCTGCTTTGTTGGCTGCTTTCACTCACCCCAGTCACATCGTTATCTATGCTCCTGGGGATTCGTTCACTTGCCGCCGCGCTGCAACTCGAAATCTATTAGGTATAGATCAGAATGGATAAAGCGCTGTTATCTTTTCAGCAATGGCAGCGCCAAGTGTCTTCAAACGACACATAACCGCACTTTCATCTTCACTATTAATAAATAAGCACGGCTGACCTTCCAACTCAATCACAGTGCTTCCAATTTGCATATCAGCGAGTGATTGCTGTAATTTTTGCATAACATTCCACGCAGCCCCGTCTTCATGGCTGAGTAACTTCAACCCCATCAGGCTGCTTTCTGCATTCACTTCATCAACCGGAAGCGGCTCAACTTTGATACCCGCAAAACCGGGTGACCACCTGTAACTTTGCGGCAGCCGATGTACTACCGAAAGCTGAATATTATTCACGAATCATTCCTACCTGAAAGAACATAGATACAAAAGTTAAAGTTAGCGGCTATCTTCAGGTGTTCTACTCGCCAAAACCGAATAACTAACCCCCAAAAAAGGTAAACGAAAAGTTAAATTTGTGTTTATAGTATTACATTAATTCCAAATTTCACCTTAGAAAAAGTGAGATCAATCTCTCATTTCTCATATATTTATACTTTTTTTAAAGAAAACTCAACTAATTTTTATGCAAAAACCCAACTTTATGTTTAATGATTGTTTACATATTTTATTTTTTCAACTCAACACTTTAACATAAAAATCAAATAAGAACTGTAAAAACAAATAGATAACAATGTGTTTTATAAGGTATAACTAATGACAACCTAATAATAACGCCATTTAATATTTTTTAATTTAACAAAAATACAACAATAACTTATAATTACCATCAATGCATCAATAGAAATTTATTCACACAGAAAAACATTTCGGAATTTCCTTATAGTAAAAAGTTAGCCTATCAACTCAACAGGCATATAAAAATCAGCAAATCCGCAACAGCAATAATAAAAAAATAATGAAGCAACAACAGTTTTACCTCGCCATAAATAGATCAGTATCACCATTTATAGCTATTAAGCATAACCAGTTGTTCAATTCCCCCAGAATATTTAGGCAAAATATTCTCTTTAATAACATTATCGTTTTTAATGATAATATTAGTGATACAGAAAATGCTGCTGATACCAAAAAACCATTACAACTTCATTGCTTAATGGCAAATCCTAGAATAGCAAAAAAAATAGCACAATCTTCTGATCTAATTGGTTATTTTTAATAAATAATATTAAATTTTACCCCTGTCAATCAAGAATATATCAACGAAGGTAGATATATATTTTAGAATAAAAAAACTCCTCAACAATCTCGCCTAAAATTACAACCAGACAACATCATCAAAAATATTTTTCGCTTACCATAATTTTCTTTTTAAGGAAAAGGCTGCACGTGAAAACAGCCTTCTGTTTTTATTTACCGCCTCTTTTTTGCGTATATAATAAGCAACACAGCCAAAATAACAGATAAAACCATAGAGCCAACCATTGGCCAGGCATTACGTGCAGGTAACATGGCAAGTAATATACCAACCAAGGCACTAATACCAAAACGAATTGTACCCGCCAATGAAGACACCGTTCCGGCCATATGTGGATAATCATCTAAAACCACCGCCATGACATTGGATGTAATCATTGCAATACCACATACATAAGCTGCAACACCGATGACCAGAGCAGTAAAACCAAAATCGAGGGCGGTAGACAGTAGCAACCAAATCCCCATCATAAACTGCACACTCAAACCACAATACATCATCTTCAACGCACCAAAGCGCCGGACATAGCGACTATTTATTGTCGTCATCACAAACAGAAATACGATGTTAAGCGCAAAGTAATAACCAAAGTGCTGAGGCGAAACACCATTCAACTCAATATAAACAAATGGCCCTGCACTAAGAAAAGAGAACATTCCCGCAAATGAAAAACCGCTGGCAAGCATGTAGCAAAATACACGACGCTGGCGAAATAACATAATAAACTGACTTACAGTTGTACGAAGATGAAATTTTTGTCTTTTCTCTTTTGGCAAAGTCTCTCTTATAAAGAAAGCGACAAGGAATACGGCAATAACAGAAGTTACCGCAATACTCCAGAAAATCGCATGCCATGTGAACCAAATCATTATCATGCCACCAAGAATTGGTGCAATTAATGGGGCAATAGTCATTACCAATATCACAAAAGACATGCTACGAGAGAATTCGTCTTTGGTGAACAAATCTCGCATTAGCGCATTAATGACAACACCCGCTGCGGCGGCGGAGAATCCATGCAAAAAGCGCATATAAATAAAATCATCAATATTCTGTACCATTGCACACGCAGCTGAAGCTAGGGCAAATACAGTCACCCCGCCTAGAATAACCGGCTTACGCCCCAAACTGTCAGCCATTGGACCATATACCATCTGACCGATAGCAAAACCAAAAATATAGCTGCTCAGCGTCATCTGAACCTGTCCGCTATCTACACCGAAATCCTCGGCAACAGTAGGCAAACTCGGCAAATACATATCAATGGCAAGGGGCATTAACATAGAAAGCAGCCCAAGGATTAAAATCAATCCAAAATAGGATGATCGTTGTTGTTGCACGTATATTGCTCCAATAATTTAAAATAATTAACTAAAACCAAGATTAAGGAAGATTGACACTGGCAATTTCTTGCTCAGTTAATGATCGGTACTCTCCTGGCTCCAGTTCAGGATCTAAGATGATTTCACCGATTCGCTCACGATGAAGCTCGGTTACCCGATTACCTACCGCTGCAAACATGCGTTTTACCTGATGGTAACGCCCTTCACTAATCGTCAGGCGGGCTACTTGAGGTTCCAGAATTTCCAGTTGAGCGGGTTTTGTCACTGTTTTTTCACCATTAAGTTGAACACCTGCAAGAAATTTATCCGCTGTCTCTGCTGCAACTGGACATTCAAGTATGACTAGATATGTTTTTTTACAATGATGTTTTGGGGCAGTAATACGATGAGACCATTGACCATCATCAGTTAGCAAAACCAGACCGGTGGTATCCATATCCAACCTACCCGCCGTATGTAATTTATGCGCTGCTGGCTCATCAATAAAATAGAGCACCGTCGGATTTATCGGATCATCGGTGGAACAGACATACCCCTGTGGTTTATTTAACATAAAATAACGAGGCCCTTGTTGCTGTTCCAATAATGAACCATCAAACATGACCTGTTGCTCTGGAGTTAATTTATAAGCTCCGGTTTTTACAATCTCATCATCAACAGTGATACGCCCCGCACGCAACTCGCGTCCTACGTCATTCCGACTGATACCAAGCTGTTGTGACAAAAATTTATCCAATCGCATGGATGAAGACACCTGTATTAATTAATTTAAAAATGAACGTGATCCACTACTATTTTGGCACTACAACACAGAGCCACCAAAAAAAAGAAGATATGAAATGAGCCCAAAAGCTTTTAAAGCTAATCATAACTATGTTTACTATAAACAACAATTATCTATTTATTATAACCAGTTATAGTTTCACTCAATCAGATAATTATCTTACCTTGACTTCCGCCCACGGAAAATTGATAAGAAAAATGTTACTCTTTTGCGAATATTTTTCGGTTACGGAACGATTATGACTTTTACTTTACGTCCCTATCAGCAAGAAGCCGTGGATGCCACCGTTAATCATTTCCGGCACCACCATGAGCCTGCGGTCATTGTGTTACCAACTGGCGCAGGTAAAAGCCTGGTTATTGCTGAACTGGCAAAATTAGCTCGTGGGAGAGTATTAGTATTGGCTCATGTAAAAGAATTAGTTGCACAGAATTACAGCAAATACTGCGCATACAGTTTACCAGCAGATATTTTTTCCGCAGGATTGCAGCAAAAACAAAGTGCAGGAAAAGTCGTGTTTGGTAGTGTGCAATCTGTCGCCCGTAATCTTGAACATTTTGCTAATCAATTCTCTTTGCTGATAATTGATGAATGCCACCGTATCAGTGATGATGAAAATAGCCAGTATCAGCAAATTATTCATCACCTTCGACAAAATAATCCACAACTACGTCTTCTTGGCTTAACAGCGACACCTTACAGACTGGCTATCGGCTGGATATATCAATATCACTATCACGGCATGATCCGTGGTGATGAAAACTGTTTTTTCCGTGATTGCATCTATGAATTGCCCCTGCGTTATATGATTAAACACGGTTTCCTGGTCCCGCCAAAACGGCTAGATATGCCTGTTATGCAATATGATTTCAGCCAAGTTCGCTCCAGTCAGCAAGGCATCTTCAATGAAACTGATTTGAACCACGAAATTAAACGACAAAAACGCATCACACCTCATATTATCAGACAAGTCATTGAATATTCCGCTGACCGCAAAGGCGTTATGCTTTTTGCTGCAACTGTCGAACATGCCAAAGAGATTTTTCAATTACTCCCTTCCGGCCAAGCCGCATTAGTCAATGCCGATACATCAACCGCTGATCGTGATCTGTTTATCGAAGCCTTTAAAACTCAGCAATTGCGCTATCTGGTTAACGTCGCCGTATTGACAACTGGATTTGATGCTCCCCATGTTGATCTGATAGTCATTCTGCGTCCTACTGAATCTGTCAGTCTATATCAGCAAATTATCGGTCGTGGTTTACGATTATTTCCCGGCAAAAAAGATTGCCTGATTCTCGATTATGCAGGAAACCCTCACGATCTCTACACACCAGAAGTTGGCAGCAATAAACCGGACAAACAGAGCCAACCGATTCAAGTATTCTGCCCTATCTGCAACTTTGCCAATATATTTTGGGGAAAATGTACCTCCGACGGTGAAATTATTGAGCATTTTGGCCGCCGCTGTCAGGGTTGGGAAAACGATCAATACGGCAAACGCCATCAATGTGAGTTCCGCTTTCGTTTTAAACTCTGCCCTCATTGCAATGCAGAAAATGATATTGCAGCGCGGCGTTGCCACAGTTGCCAAGAGGTGCTGGTTGATCCCGACGATATGTTGAAAGCCGCATTGAAGCTTAAAGATGCACTGGTACTACGTTGTGGTGGCATGCAACTCATCACTGAAACTGACAGTAAAGGCGAATGGCTGGAAATCATCTATTACGATGAAGATGGTACTGATGTTTCGGAACGCTTTCGGCTTACAACCCCGGCCCAACGACTAGCCTTTGAGCACCAATTTCTTCGTCAGCATCAACGTGCCCCGGCTATACCTTTTAACTGGAAAACCGCCTTAGATATCGTTCACCAGCAACCTTTATTACGTCATCCAGATTTTGTTGTCGCCCGTAAAAAAGGTCGATTCTGGCAGATTCGTGAAAAAATCTTTGATTACCAAGGGCGTTTCCGACGAGCAGACGAATTATATTAATAGGTTTAGATTAACCTATTCCATTTGCTGTAACTGCCATTTTTCGCTAGAATGCCGCCCGCTTGACACTATGTTAAGCCAAATCTCGAACCTGCTGCTGGGTCGCCTGTAGCAGGATTTATTTTCTTCTTAAAGAGAAAAAATAATGTTTACTATTAATGCAGAAGTACGTAAAGAGCAGGGCAAAGGTGCGAGCCGCCGCCTGCGTAGAGCTAACAAGTTTCCAGCTATCGTATACGGTGGCAACCAAGAGCCAGTTTCTATTGAACTGTCTCACGATCAGGTTATCACTATGGAACGCAAAGCTGAATTTTATAGCGAAGCTCTGACCCTGGTTATCGACGGTAAAGAGACTAAAGTTAAAGTGCAGGCTGTACAGCGCCATCCGTTTAAACCAAAACTGGCGCACATTGACTTCCTGCGTGCTTAATTAGCCACAGCCGAGCTTTTCGGGACGCCGAGTAAATAACGCCGCAAATGCGGCGTTATTTATTTTTTGGCCTCAATGATCACCTCTACGGCGCTGTAACTGGTCACGTAAATTTGGTGGCGTGCCTTTAATGGTTAAAGTATCCGTTGCCGGATCCCAGAAAATTCTTTCACCAAATAACATCGCATCGAAATTAATTGTTAATCCACCACCACTGCCAGCAAATTTAGTTAGCTGACGCAACGTACTGCGATCCGCCGGAAAACTCTCTTCCAATTCATATCCCTGATCCTGAGAAAACTGCTGAAAATTCTGCTCACCAAATGTGGGTAATGCCTGAGACAACGCCTTAATTTCAATTTCCTCTCCCGCCTGCAATTGATCATTACAATAGCCGTATACTTGCTGGCGATACGCTTGACGCTCATTCTTATTCAGCTCACCAGATTCACAATAATCATTAACTGCTTGTAGCAGTCCTTTATTCTGAACTTTAGCATTCATACCTTCACTAGCAGCGAGAAAATCCATAAAGAAATCTGAAACTTTACGCCCTACCCGGCCTTTCAAGAATGTTAAATAACGGCTTGATTCAGGATTAGCTTCCCACTCCGTCAAATCTATACGAGCAACAATATCAGCATGAGGAATATCCAGATAACGAGTGGTATTTAAATCCAGATTATCGTTAACAGACATACTGTTACAGCTATTAAGTACAGCAATCAATAAATACTCTACCGCCAGATAGCGATACTGACAAAACAGGACCGTCCCTCCCTCGGCAAACGGATATTTCGCCAGTTCATCCCTCAAACGTGCGGTTGCCGCACGACTGAACCCAAGAAAATCTTCATCACCTTTACGCTGATGTCTGAGTGCTTCTGCCAATTCACTCTCTTCATTAAATAAGCCGTAAGCTTTACTTTTTGCGCTGTATACTCGGTGTAATTCAGCCATCATATCTTCCACAACTTGATCGGTGGCGAGTAAAGAATCACGCAACACAACATCTAATGTCTGTTCATCACGCTTGATTAATTGATGCAAGGCAATCTGGTCTATTTGCAGACTCATTCTTTCTACTCCTTTCGCGGCTGACTTCATGCGTTTTTAAACACGCATTCAAACACCGATAACAAACGACTGCAATAAAAAACCCCGAAAGAAAATAACGTTTCATCATCTGCCATCAACTATAATTTGCTGACAGGTATCAAAAAATTGCTAAAAATAGGCTATTACTGCAACATAATCTTAACCGTGAATTAATTTGCCACAAAAGAGCAGAAAATCACGCATCTATACGGTAAGATAATGTGCTTTGTTAGTTCAGGAAGTTTAAATCTATGCCACAGTCATCTCGTTACAGTGACGAACACGTTGAACGTTTATTAACAGAACTCGTCAGTGTTCTGGAAAAAAACCATACGCCGACAGACCTTTCTTTAATGGTACTGGGCAATATGGTAACAAATTTAATCAATACGAGTATATCTCCTGCACAGCGCAGACATATTGCTGACTCGTTTGCACACGCGCTTAAATCTTCAGTAAACGAAGATAAAGCCCATTGATTTTTTAACTAAGACTACAACGTAAACAAAATATGGTGACTAGCCGTCAGCGTTATCGTGAAAAAGTTTCCCAAATGATTAGCTGGGGGCATTGGTTTGCCCTATTTAATATTCTGTTCAGTCTTGGATTAGGTAGTCGTTACCTGTTTGTTTCTGACTGGCCGAGCTCACTGTTCGGCCGAGTCTATGCTCTGGCTAGTTGGCTTGGGCATTTTAGTTTTATTGTTTTTGCCGCTTATTTGCTGATCCTGTTTCCACTGACATTTATTGTCATGTCACAGCGCCTGCTCAGGTTTCTTTCAGCCATTTTCGCCACCGCCGGGCTGACACTGTTAATATTCGATATTGCCATATACAACCGTTTCCATCTTCACCTTACACCTCTGGTGTGGGATTTAGTTATCAATCCTGATCAAGGGGAACTGGCGCGAGAATGGCAGCTAATGTTCATCTGTATTCCAGTCATTTTTCTGATACAGATGTTATTTGGTACCTGGAGTTGGCAGAAACTACGCAGCCTGAATCGGCAACGGTCTGGTAAGCCACTGGCTGCCGTCCTTATTTCGGCTTTTTTAGCTTCCCATTTGATGTATATCTGGGCTGATGCTAATTTTTATCGACCGATTACCATGCAACGTTCTAATCTGCCGCTCTCCTATCCAATGACAGCGCGTAAATTTCTTGAAAAACATGGTCTGCTCGATCAACAAGAATATCAACGCCGCCTTATGCAACAAGGTGATCCTGCTGCGCTGACCGTGGAATATCCACTTAATGATCTGACTTATCAGGATAAAGGAAGCGGACACAACCTGTTAATACTGGTAATTGATAAACTGGATAATAGAGATATTACCGAGAATATGCCTGCGCTCTCTCATTTCAGAGAAACCAGTATTCAGTTCAATCAACATTTCAGTACCGGGATTCAAAATGATACTGCTCTATTCGGGCTGTTTTATGGCATTTCTTCTGGTTATCTGGATGGAATACTGGCTGGACGTAAATCATCAGCCCTGATTAATGCCCTGACTCATCAAGGATATCAATTCGGTCTATTCTCTTCTGTAGGATTCAATACTCCTCTTTATCGTCATGCATTACTTTCCGACTATTCACTGCCCACTGAGATCAACCAAAGCAACCAACTCACGGTAGAACAATGGCAGCAATGGTTAAATTTACCCAGTACTAACACTCCGTGGTTCTCCTTCTTGAGGGTGAGTGGATTAGATAAAGTCGATGCACTTGGTAATGCTGCTACGCTTGATAATCCAATAAATACCGTATTAGAGACACTAAAAAGCAAAAATGCACTGAACAATACTGTCATTATTATTACCGCTGAACATAGTGAAATCGCCACTACACATCCACCTAGATGGATAAATAATGGCAGATTTAATCGTGCTCAGATGCATGTTCCACTGCTGATTCATTGGCCAGGAACACCATCACAGACAATTAGTAAACTGACAAGTCATCAGGACGTCATGACAACATTAATGCAACGTTTGTTACATGTTAGCAACACTCCTGCTGATTATTCTCAGGGCCAAGATCTATTTGCAGCACAGCGTGATAATCCGTGGGTGATTACCGGTGATGACGGCTCCTTGATCATTACAACCAGCGAAAATACCTTGTTCCTGGATAAAAATGGTGACTATCACCTATATGACCTGGAAGGCAACGAAATCAAAGATGCTAAACCCAATCTGGCGCAACTGTTACAGATACTAACCGAGGTTAAACATTTTATAGCCAACTAAATGCTTAAAAATCAATCAGTCACAAAATTCAGTGCTTGCTTTTAGGAAAAAAATCAGTACTATAATACGAATTATCGGCATGTAGCGCAGCTTGGTAGCGCACCGTCATGGGGTGTCGGGGGTCGTAGGTTCAAATCCTATCATGCCGACCAAATTTCCCCAGAAAAACCAACCTCTTACGGTTGGTTTTTTTATGGGTGACATTTGCTTGGGGAAAAACTAGGGCAAAACTGGGGAAAAACCCCAACTTCAAATCTGGCATTGATATCCACTGATAAGCCAGCTTTTTCTGACTAAAAACATAAAATTATCTAATCATTATTCTTCACTTCGGCACCTCCGGCCACTTCACATCAGGTGCTTGATCAACATCTACACGAGTAAGCAATACCCATAAAGATCTGCTCATAATTTATACTCATCAAAGTATTTCAATGAAAAACCAACTTCATTTTTGTTCGATCTTGGTTTTTCTATTAATCCACAGGCCGTTAATGACTTTTTAAAATCATTCAGATTAACTGCTTTTTCTTCGGAGAGAATGACGGTTACAAAAGAACTATTAAGATTAAAATATGACTCCAGCATAGTATCTATAATAAATCTAAAACCCCGTTCTTTGTTCATAGCAACCTCTATCAATCACTCTTTAAAAAAGTATCCAAGTGAACTGTCGGCTCAAAAACCTCATCTACTTTATATTTATTTACATTAACAAAATCTTTGAATTTACCTTTGGCTTTGTGTTCTCTGGGAAGATGACGATCTATTTGATCTTATATATCCTTTATTGTTATCTTTTTATCAACTGGATCTCTAGCTTTCTTTTGAACAAATTCTTGAATTTTTTGATCTAACGCATCAGCTTCAACCATTGTTAGTTCAACCGTAGTAGTAAAGTCATTGATGGCTCTAAATATTTCAAATATGCTTCTCTGATTATCAATTTTTGGGTCACAACCTAGAGCTCTTTTAAAAAACCTACTTTTAGATTTTCCTGATATAAACCCTATATAAGACTCACCGTCATTATCAGGATAGCTTGCCTCAAATAGTGTTAAATCAACCATCGTCGCCTGTCGTAGTAAGTCAATATCTATTGACGTGATCTGTTCTGGAACTAAGTTACGGTCAAAATCAAAAACACCTTTTTTATCGACCATGAGAATCAATAAACGCCCAAGCCCAGTAATATCTTCCTCAGTTTTATAATGAATAAAAATTAAAGCTCCACCAACAAGAGTTGATTTGTCAGCATTTGACTCCAACTTCATTTTCTTCATTATCGCATTTACAAATTTTTCAAAGTCATAATCTTTACTTATATATTTTAAAAAAACATCTGGTGTAGAAAGAGGTTTTTATGAAGCCATGATGTTTCCCTTTTCGATCAAATTTACTTTCAATCCTTTTTAAAAAAAAGCTGCACATCCCCTTTATCTAAATGCCAAAGTTTACCCATTTTGTAATCGAATGCTACCGGCTGCTCTTTCTTGAATAACTCAGCCGTTAAAGCAAACTGAGGTCTATATCTAGCAGGAACTACCACCAACAAGGGATCATAACCGCAACTCTCACAATGTTCATCTACAACATAGCTTTCATTACCACATTCCGGATATCCTCAAGCATATAATTTCCTTTCAATACAATCGGATCTAACAATGAGTTATGGTTAAATTTAAAACAACCTTAATCATATATTAGTCATTTTACTGAAATTTGCTTACTGGTAATTTGAACAGTCAAAATAACTGCATATAAAAACAGTACAAATACTATGTAGAGAATCACAAGAAGGTTTTACCTATCAATCTGCCTCTTTAGATACACCCGCAGCCTCATCTCGAAGTCGCTTTATGTGCTTCTCGCGGATTTCAGAACCAATTTCAAAACTGTCATTAAGACCAGTTGACGCCTTACTTGCTTTTTCAGCAACAGATTGAAATTTGTTTAGTTCCTGATTTCCGCGTTCCAAATCAGCGTTGTTAACTCCCAGAAAAATAGTTGCTATATCAGACATGCTGGCCTCAAAAATAAAAACCAGCACTAAGCTGGCATGAGTTGGTTATATGTTAGAAACAGGAAGCTACTTGACGGGTTGATTCAGTTATCAGATTTAAATGCCCGGCCAGCAACAAAGATCGCCGCCAAACCAACAAGATCTAGAGTAATAAGCGTTCCAGCAAACCAGGTGTTGCCAAGAGCTGCGAATACTGTAGCTATGACAAGGATCATTACAGAGATAGTAAATCCCATCCATTGACCCCTCTTGATCATAAGTAAGATATTTGAAAGGGAACTGAAAGATAATTATGGGAAAAACTTGGACTAAGTGGGAAGTTATGGAGATTCAATTGTAAATTCTTTTCAGTATTTGAAAGGCAGACCGAACGAGAATCATGCTTAGTCTGCCGTCTAATTTTACTAAGCTCAATCAGTTTGACCTGCCTATTCAGACTCGTTATCAAATAACTTACCTTGCAGGCGATCTAGTTCTTCCTTTCGGATACGCTTCACTACGCTGTAAATCCATTGAATAGAAACACCAAACTTGCGAGCCAGATCATGATGATTTTTACCGTTAAACTCGTTGAAAATCTCACGATCACGGAGGCTGACTTTCCAAACCATGCCCATAGGAAAATAGACATTCTGACCGCCCCAAACCTGCATCATATGGTTTGCAACAGCTTCACCAATTTGTTCAGCTAACGCAGGCTCAACATGGATTATTTCACTGACCGTGCAGGCTGTATGCTGTGCCAGTTCTACCAGCAGTTCAGGACCTTTGCTACGAAAGTTATTCACATCATTCATACTTTTTCCTCATGACGCGGTTCCGCCACTTCTTCAGTTTTTCAATAATGCTGCTGGCTTAGTCTGAATCCAACCACTGTAAACCATCAATATCCGTTTTACGCTTAATCCAGTGAGCTAAGGCTTGTTCAGAACTATTATAAACAATACCTATAGATGCCATTTCCAACCACAATGCACGTATCTTCTTTGATTGGGGATGGCTATCTAATGGATGTGATGTTTTGGATTTCCTGGAGGATTTAATCTTAAAACCGCGCTTTTTCATAGCTCCCAAAACGCGAATTAACTGCGGGATATCCATTTCCCGCGTAGAGGTTTTTCCGGTTTCTGAAAGTAGCATCTGGCGATACGTATCTTCATCTAGTTTTAGATTACTACGTGCAATATGAATAAGCTGAATAAGTTTCTGTTTTGCCATCTTATTCATCCTCTGCTATGTACTTTCTAATTGAGTAAACCAAAATAGTCAGCATTAACTTGATACTACTGAACCTGGCTTTTCGGTATAAGGCCGTTTTATCCATGAGTGGTCTCCAGTGGCTGTAAATCCCATGTTGCCACAGATACACCGTATTGCTGACTACAATGTGGACAAACCAAGATTAAATCAACAACCCACTCACCAAACTCAAGAGTCTGGATAACCTTGGCTTGTTTTAGATTCATTTTTTCAACAGGTTGTTTGCAGTGATTACATGTTATTTTCATAAGTATGTTCCTTACTTAATTTTCTGTTCAAATAGGATAATTGAAAAATTTTCTTTTCCTGAGTTAATTGATATTCCATTAATATCTTTTACAATAGCTTTATTTACATAATTGCGGAGTGTAGAAAGCGGCTTTAGCTTTAAACAGAATTTTTCTTTTTACCATATTTAATTACCTGTTACTTAATGAATGTATTTATTAATGCCAATATATTCACTTCTTTTTCTCAACAAAGAAATTTTTTCAAATAGATCGATAATGAAATGCCGGTATTAATATTTCCAAGACTTCCATTTCTCTGGTTATGGTATGTTACATCCTTGTTGTAACCAACTTGAAATTAATAAAACCAGAAATTAGTCGAATCCGCCTTGCATATTTAACTTGTGATAAGGCAGTTTTAATATGAATATTGTCAATATTAATTGTTAAGTAGAACTTTTTCTCATAATGATATCTTCAGCTAACACTGCGAATAATATTAGCATCAACCATCGTTATCTCATTAATTGCAGCCATGTTCATCGCTGCAATAATCAAGTTTCCGATAGCTAATGGATATAATAAACTAACAGTCTCTTTACCACTATGCCGACTAAGACATAAACGGTCACGGATAGCACCAATAGCGCTATTATCTAAGATCTTGTTAGTCTTCATGCCTACACGACCAAATTTAAAATCCAGAAATGTTTCCAGATAATCATTAAGAGGAAACAAATTAACAACTTCACAACGTTGCACTACTTCACGAACCTCTTGATTACGTTCAGATAGCTTTAATTCCAGCTCAGACTGACCAATCAAAATGATCGACAACAGTTTCTTAAATCCATCTTCCAGTTCAAAGAACCGCTTAAGATGTTTTAATGTTGGTAAAGGCAATGAGTGTGCTTCTTCTATTATTAACACATGTTGATAGCCAGCTCGATAACTATCTTTCAATATCTTGTGCAGCTGGCGGAAGCGTGCTTCAGGCGATCGTTTCAGGTTTTCCAACGGCGCTAAGGTATTCACAATAGCTTCAGCAATGTTTGATGCTTTCAAGGTTTTACCTTTTACGTCATTGTCTTCCATTGCTAATACATAGGGTTCAATAACAATAACAGGGGCATTCTCCCTGTTAATACGGTCAATAAGATCACGACGCAGCGTCGTTTTACCCGAACCTGATTCCCCTGATACTGCCAGGAAACCACCATAGCGGGCTGTTTGATACATGGTCTCCCGTACATAACGGCTATCTGGAGTCATAAAAACATCTTCAGCACTTTGAATTGCACTATCTTCAAATGGATCACGAAATAAACCAAAATGCTTTTTCGTAGCTGGAAATAATACTTGTTTTTTTAGTAACATGTTTTCCTCCTCAGAAATGAGGGCTGTATTTTTATTATCGGTATAGGTATCTAATTTATCGGTTGCTTGTACCACCTCAAAACTTTTTGCGGTATCGATACCTTTTTTTACCAAGAAATCAGTAATACGTTGACGAATTGCATCCACGTTCTGCCGTGGCCATATATTGTGATTAACAATTTGAGCCAACGCCGCCGCTGAAATTCCCGCAGCACTTGCTGCTGCACTTTGCGTTAACTGATGTGTTTGTAACTGTTGTTTAAACACCAGCATAATAATCCCTCCGTTAAGCGGCTACCTTGTGTACCCGACCAAAGATATATCGTTGCTGAACACCATATTCGTCAACAAGTATTACCTACATTTATTTCTGCATATGCCATTGATAATAATTGCCATTTTCCTTAAATATATGCCATGAAAAACTAATTACCGTTGACAATACTGCGTGTAACTGTTGTTGATTGCCCCATGAATTCATCAACCAACTCATCAATTTGATCTGTTGGAACACCATTAGGAAAGCGTTTAACTATTTGCTGATAAAATTCACCACACCATGTCTTGCCATGTGATTGGAACCGTTCACGTAAAATTTTGACAACATCAACGGGGTTCATGAGCTGTTCAATACGTGGACTATGTACCGTAGAAGCTTGTCCACGTTTTAGCATATATGTTGGTGCATCATTACGTTCAATATCCAAATATGGATCAAACCGACCATTGAGGGGTAGTGTTTTCAATTTACGTGCTATTTCAGTTTCAACCGTGCTATTTGTCCCCATGATTTTCTGTTCAATTTCGGCTAAATTACGTTGTGCAATTGTTTGAGGAATGGCCTGGAATTCACTACCAATTACAGGTGCACCGATGGCAAAGCCATACTCATCTTTAGTGACTTCATTAACAAGATGGAAAGCATCAAAGCCATCTTCACCAGTAATGACTACTTGTGCCTCTTCGTCACGCCACGGATTGCGGGTGATCATGATTGAATCACCAACACTTACGCTAGGAACGGTACTCACGTCATACTCACGCCCCCTGAAAGATACTCGCAAGGTTGCCTGTACTTTACGGCTTTCTGGTGCGCCAATTGCCAATTCACGACAAACGTTAATGGCAGGCGCTTTTACTAACTGTTCTGCTGTGATTTTTAGCCAGCAATCTGTACGGGTTTGTCCATGCCGGCTATGTATTGCACTGCGGTTAAACTTCATACGCCATAGCCGTGCCAGACGGTTCAGTTCATCAATATCATCAACCTGTCGAAAGCGTAAACCGGACTCGAAATTGCGTTCGATGATGTCACGCGCTTTTTCAACAGAGCCTGTAGCACGGGCGTTACGGGCCTTGTGTTGTATCATTTGAATGCCTAGAGCCTTACACAAGTTGCGTAGTGTAGGTGCTGTCAAAGCTGAACCGGGGTCAGTAAATAAAATTTGGGGTACACCGTGTAATACATCTGCGTCACCGCGATCTTGCATTGCGTTAATTAATACAGAAGTAAAATTTTGACTGGTTTCACCGCCAAATAAGTATTCAACATATATCCAGCCACTTGTATGATCTGTTAATTCAAACGACCAGACACGATCATTAATAATACGAGCCAGATTTTTCGGCTTATTTTTATTAAATTCAGCCACAGGCATCATGCGTAATCCACTGTCAATTCCATTATTTTTATTAGGATTTTTTAGGTAATACAGTACACAAATTGAGGCGTCTAATTCCCATACATGATTGGGATGCAGGCTAGCCAATTGTAGGCTGGGTGCAGACACTTTCATCTGTTCAGGATGAAGTTTGTACTGGCGTAATGCACGACTAATAGCGTCAATGGATAACGGAGAAAATTCGCCCGTTTCGGTATCAATATGGCCTGCATGAATCAGGCCGTTTGAACGCAGATCATTAACGGCCTGTTCGAGACTATATAACCGTTTCCCTGTATTACGAGTGGCCTCTATCAATATTCCTGAAATCAACGTTGCTTCTTCACGTGTTAGTGCACTATTGCCTGCATCAGAACGTTTCTTACGTGGTTTTTTGCTAAAAACTTCACCGAGTTTTTTAATCAACGTTGAACGTGACATACACAGTTCTTCACAAGCCGCCTGATATATTGCTTCTTTACCGCCATGTCCGACTTTATGTGCTGCCTGTGCAATAGAAATTAATCGTTCGGTCATTGTGGTGTTCATGTTATTGCCCTTATTCCGTCAGTTTCTTTTCAAGCATTTTTTCAATTTAGATTTATTCATGTGCCTCTTCCTTATCCATCCATTCTGGTCGTTTAAATCCTTCCTCTTCTGCCTCCTCACCTTCTTTAGCCCAATCAGGAACAATGCTGTGTTCTCTGTACTCAGGCAGATTAAAGTGATTACGCAGGTTACGAATTTTGACTTCAAGGTCATCAAGTACGCCTGCCATAAACCCAGCATGGCTAATGTCGGTGCGTGTGGTATGGGCATTAAGCGTTTCAAATCCATTGAAAAGATTGGTGATAGCGGCATCAACAGAAAAAGACAATGAATTAACCTCTTGTGTCAAAGCAGCACCTTCCTCTTCAGGTTTTTCATGATTAATTCGGCGCTGAAGTTTGTGCTGGATTGCAGATTTCTCCTCAATCAAATTACTAACAAGTTCCTTTTTTTCCTGCACCGTCTGGCGTGAGATTTCCAGATCAGCGCGTGTATCACGCAGGGTCTTACGTAGTTCGCGGACAGACATGCGATCAATATCATCTAATGTCAAACCTGCTACAGTGCCACCTTCAGCCAATTCTGACAGTTCATCATCGTCTTCAAGCATCAACTCATACAGTTTGGAACGTCCCAAAAGCGAAAACGTTTTCGCTTTTGTTTCTAATCCAGGTGAAAGAAATTTGAGTGCAGCTTGTGCCATTTTTTGAGCAATTCGGGGTTCCAAGCCAAGTTGATCCTTAACGATGTCAACAAATTCACCATGAGGTTCATTCTCTTTAAGAATAATAAGGCGCTTCCCAGCCTCTAACATCGCTTCAGCACTCTGAGCCATATAGAAACGGGTTTCGTGAACGATACGTTCACGTTCATACGGCAGACCATCCCCAAACTGTTCCATGATTTGCAGGCGGTGTGTTGTCATAGCGTTGAGATTGGCCTGCAGATCGTCAGCAAGTTGAACATCTTCGGCTAGTTTTACTGATGTTGTATTTTTTGAGCGTGCCATTGTATGAATCTCTTGTTAATTAATTTCTGCTACCAGCCAAAACGCGCTGATTCATTTCTGTAATTCTGGCCTGTGTGTTAGCCATTTCATTTGAGAACGATTGTGCTATTTGCAGTAATTGCATACCTGGTGCATATCTGCCGCTACCCAGTTTTTGCGCCAACCCTTCTTCTATTAATGTATTCAGTGCACGATTAATATTTGCAGGAGATTCCCCCAGTAATTCCGCTAATTCACCATTACTCATCCCAGACAAGGAATGACCACGTAGAGCCTTAAGAACCCGTAATATGCGCGTACCAGAGCTGGAAACGTTAATTTTGCGCATGTCACACTCTCCCTTTTCAATATGTGATAATCTATTACATAGAGTGATAAAATACTTAGGCTAAATTTAAATGCCTAAACTTGGTGTTTTCAGACCTAGCTTTACAGCTATTTCATGGGCCTTTCCGTAATTAGCTTTGGATTGTCCATTAAGAACTCGGTATACAGCTTCACGGGAATACCCATTCTCCTGTGCCCATTGGGTAATAGTGATGCCGTGTTGCCGAAAGCGGCGTTTAATTTTCTCGGGTGTCATGCTATGGCCTCCGGTAATGCAATGATGTTTGTACAATACGTGACATTATTGTCCCATTAGTGGGACTTGTAAAGGGTTTTGGTGACAAAAATGTCTCTTGGTGAGAGATTAAAAAAAGAACGTGAGCGATTGGGGTTTAATCAGTCTGATTTCGCGGAGATAGTTGGCGCATCAAGAAAATCACAGATAAGGTGGGAAAAAGATGAATCTGCACCAGGGGCTGACGCTATAAGCCTTTGGGCAAAAATTGGTCTTGATGTGTTGTACTTGATTACAGGACAAGTTCAAAAGTCAGCCTCTACCGCTTACAAAAACAGTGAGATAGATGAAGAGTTACTAGGCAAAATTGTTCATAAACTAGATTCGATGGCACAACAGGCTAATCGCCGCTGGACACCCGGTGAACTCGTCCTGCAATCATCAAAAATATATAACTTTTTAATTAAAGAGTCGGTTGTCGATGACAGTAGAATTGATAGAGTATTAAAACTGGTTGTTAATCATTAAAAAATAAAGGATTTGCATGGACAGAAGAGATGAAGAATTACAAACATTAGCAGAACAAGTTTTTGATAGCCTTAAACAACTTCCCCAAGATGGGCAGGAACGACAGATAACCATCAGCGTTGGTGGCAATAATCATGGTTCTATTCATGTAGGTTCAGTCGTCAATATTAACCCCGCACCATCTCGCTCACGTGAGCTTCATGAAAGGGATAGTCGAGAGTTACTTGCTATAAAACGAGAATTACTTATAAAAAATAAAGATGCCAAATGGCGTTGTTACACCAATGCACCTTGCCTACTGTTACTTAGCCTCGTGCTTATAACATTCACGTTTGCCTTATGGAACGCTTATATGATGTTTTTTGGTGGGGGATTTACTAATGCATTGGTACTTAATGAGAAGACATTGATAATCTTTATTTCTTGGGTAGTACTGATAATGCTTTGTGGAAAAAAAATGGACAAGAACAGGAAGATAGAAAATAGGATAATAGGTGAAAATCAGAATGTTATTGATACCATAGATGTAATCTTACGACGTAGAAATTCTTAAAAATATAGTTATTTTTTATTTTATATAAGGGTATGAGCTGTGCGTAAGTTATTAATTCCCACAATATTTATTTTGGCGGGGTGTGGTGATGAGACAGAAAATAGCGTTCAGATTGAGTCTGAAAAAGCTCCAGCCCCCGTGTTTTCGATAGCAACAGATGATTCCGCTATCAATCAATTATTGCCAACTATTAGAAAAATGTGCCCAGGATTGGATAAATACTCCAATCAATTTACTGACATCACAGTTTACGAAAACAGTTATCCTTCACGCACAACCATCAAATTTCATATTGATGAAAATGCCAAACTGCCCAATGATTATATAGTCAATGGAAATAATTGCTTTCTTGATATAGAGGATAACGAAACAGTTTTATCTATATCTAAATCAGCTTGCCAATCTGTTTGTTTAGATCAACAGAATGTATCTAGTGGAACGTTGAAATTGAAACTTTAGAAACAAATAGGATATTTATGTCTACTACAAACATAGAAAAATTTAATGAAATTGTAGGTATTATATTTGGGAAATTATATGAGTCATTTCCTTTAAAGATAGATCTTTTATCCACAGAGATAATCGGTGAACCCCTTCAATATTCTGATGGAACATACTCTGACGAACTTTGTACTACAGTAGAAGATCATAGATTTTTTCTGGATACAGTGGATTGGCTCATGACGAATGATTATTTGGCAGGGACTATGAGCTCTGAAGGTTGTCATAGAGCCGTATTAACCGCTGAGGGTTTAGAAGTTCTCAAAGTAATCCCTGATAGCTTAGAAACCCCATTAGGTGATCGTATTAAGGAAACATTGAAGACTGAAAGTAAAGAAGCATTAAGGTCTTTAGTTAGCCAAACTCTTGGAATAGGTTTACAGTTTGTGTCCCGTTCTATTGGCTTGGGTTAAAGGTAAAAAATGGCAAAGCAAATATATTGCCTTGCCATTCTCGGTTATTAGAAATTACAAATGATCAGTTCTTTACTCTGTTTAGCTTTCCCCGTAACTTTCAAGTTGTAACCGATATTAACTGCTTGCATTGTCAGCCCTTTGAACGCCTTGCGCATTTCTGGAATATCATTCACCGAAATCACCATTTTCCCTCGGATGGTATGTGCTAATTCTGCTAATAGATCATAGTTCTCAAGCCCGAACTCTATGCCATATCCCTCTGTACCCCAATATGGAGGATCACAATAAAATAGTGTATGCGGCCTGTCGTACCGCTGGATGCATTGCGCCCAATCCATATTTTCAATGATCGTTCTTGCCAGTCTTAGGTGAGCCATTGATAACTCTTCTTCTATTCTGAGCAAATTAAATCGTGGTGGACTGGTGGTGGAAGTTCCAAAAGTATGTTCAGCAACCTTACCGCCAAATGCCTGCTTTTGGAGATAGTAGAAACGCGCTGCTCTCTGAATATCGGTTAGCGTTTCTTCGGGGGTAATCTGCAACCATTTATAAATTTGGCGGCTGACCAATGCCCATTTAAATTGCCGGACAAACTCTTCCAAGTGATGTTTTATCACGCGATAAAGATTCACCAACTCACCATTAATATCATTAATCACTTCACATTTGCTCGGTACTTTTAGGAAATACAGTGCAGCAGCACCACAGAACGGTTCGACATAACAGGTATGCCCAGGAAATAACGGTAAAATATGTTTTGCTAATCGGCGTTTACCACCAATCCACGGAACGATGGGTAAAGCTTGTTCTTTCATTATCCGTAAGCCTTTTCCATTAGCTGAAAATGAGCCAGGCTTTTCCGGTCATCAATAATCAATAACGGAAAGAGCCTAGGTTGACTCACAGTACATACCTGTGAGTTGATAGCCTACCCAGTGTTCGAGCGTTAGGCAGGTCGCTCTTATCCTGTCTTTTACTTTTCTGATGCGCTCTTAACGCCCTTTAAAATCCTTTTCCCGATAAATTGGCAAAACTGTTTCCATCAACGACTACGGAGACAGTTCAATGAGAACTTTCAAAGCGTTTGTATCACTTATCAAAAAATTACGCCTCGGTGGCTGGTTGTTAACAGCTGTTCTATTGCTGCTCACTATCGGTTTAGTTTCTCCCCAACAAGTCCCCGTCGTTATCTACAAATTATCGCTTATTGCTCTGGCTGTCGTTTTGGGGTACTGGCTAGACCGCAGTCTATTCCCGAAAGCAAGGCCCGGTCAGTATCTGCAACATAATGAAATACTCATGAACGAAGGAAAATATCCCGTTCAAACTGGCTACCATCTGGTGTTTGCGGCTGTTCTGATACGCCGTGCACTGATTGTTGCCGCCACCTGTCTGAGCGTAGCTACAGGGTTATGATTATGAATTGGCGGCAGATTATCAGAATTGTACTGTTGTGGTGTGGCGGTATGGTCAGCCCAGCATTGGCTGACGAATCTCCACACCGTTCGCGGCAATACCGCAATGACTTGATACGTGCTTCTCGTGTGATCTGGGGATTGAATGCACCTGTAGCTGATTTTGCCGCTCAATTGCATCAAGAGAGTGGTTGGAAATCACGAGCAGTTTCTCCTGTCGGTGCTCAGGGCATGGCTCAATTCATGCCTGCAACCGCAGACTGGATCGGTCAACGTATCCCTGAATTATCTAATAAAGATCCCTTCAATCCAGCTTGGTCTATACGGGCGATGATTCACTATGACCATTGGCTATGGCAACGCATTAAAGCTGCCGATAAGTGCCAAAGAATGGCAATGGTGCTGTCTTCCTATAACGGAGGTTTAGGCTGGTTACTACAGGATAAGCAGAAAACCGAAGAAGTTGGTCTCAATCCGTGGGTCTGGTTCGGTCACGTTGAATTTCAGAACGCAGGGCGCCGGGCCTCAGCATGGAAGGAGAATCGTTATTATCCCCGACGCATATTACTGGCACTCGCACCGCGCTATTTGGCTTGGGGAGGTGCTAGCTGTGCCAGTTAAATTGTGGGCTAAACCTGTTGTATTGATTTTGTCGCTAATTGGCATGTTCGCTTTGGCTCATTGGAGAGGCCATACCACAGGCTTTCAGAAAGCAACGGAGACCGGAAATACCGCATTGGCACAACAGAAAGCCGAATTTCTCCTACTGGAAAAACAACGGACAGAACGGGAACTGGCAGCGCTTAATGCTTTGCAGAAACGTTACCAAATGCAGGTCAATACGGCGCATCAGGCAGAAGTTAATTATCTCAATGACATTGAACGACTCCGCACTCAAAACCAGCAACTCAAGAGGAAGATTGACCATGTTACTCAACGTTGGATGGATGAAAAACAACAATTTCATCCCGTTAATTGCGTGTTTACTCGTGGCTTCGTGCAGCAATACAACGCCTCCTTTGGCCTGTCCAGTGAACAAACTCGCTCTGCCTCCGTTGCCTCCGGCGCTGATGAAACGTCCCGTGGAAATGAAAGCTCTGGTGCCCAGCTACGGCCATCAGATATCACACAACGAGATATCCTCTCCAATATCATCGACAACGGAGAACAGTGTCTTGCATTGAAAGCGCAGGTTAATGGTCTGTTGGATTACATCAAAGGATTACAACAATGACACTACAAATTGAATTTTGGGCTGCCGTAGGTTTTCTGCTCTCTTTTCTCGGTTTCGTGTTTGGTATCGCAAAGTGGTTATTCACTAAAGCGGAAGAACGGCAGGATGAACGACATGCATCGTTAGAACTGGCGTTTAAAAATTCCGTAGACAATTGGTCTCAGCTCGAACGCGAGTTCATGCAATTCAAAGCTGAACTCCCTCTGAACTATGTACGCCGTGAAGATTACATTCGTGGTCAGACAGTAATTGAAGCAAAACTGGATGCACTTTATAGCAAATTAGAGGTGGTGCAGCAGCACCGAATTGCTGGAGGTCAAAATGATTGATGTTGCCCGTGTTCGTCGTGAATCATTGCGTTGGAGTCTGTTAGTCTCACTGAATAAAACCCGCCCATATACCGCCAGTGAAACGCTGTTATTGGATATATCGCGCGCGATTTATCCTGACGTCACTGCATTGGAATTACGGAAAGAATTGGATTATCTGGCAGGCAGTAAATTCATTGACCTCAATAAACAGCCATCGGGTAGTTGGTTTGCTGACTTAACTCGTATTGGTGTTGATGTCGTTGAATATACGGTCGAATGCTGTCTTGGTATTGCTCGCCCTGAAAAATATTGGAGTGAATAATGGCGCGTCGAAGCACAATCGATAAACTCCCTGAAGATGTTCGGCGCTGGTTGGAGCGGGCGTTGACTGAATCAGGGTTTAGTGGATACCAAGAACTCGAAACCTTGCTGCGTGATCAAGGTTATGTAATCAGTAAGTCCGCTATTCACCGTTATGGACAAAAAATAGAAAAGCGATACGGTGCAATACGGGCGGCAACAGAAGCAGCACGGATGCTTACAGAAGGTGCAATGGATGATCAAGATGCACGTTCTGAGGCTGTGATTGCATTAATTCAAACTGAACTTTTTGAAAGTATTATTCAACTTCAGGAAGCTGAAGAAGGAGAAATTGCGCCAAAAGAGCGCGTCACACTGCTTTCAAAGGTTGCAAAAAACGTAGCTACACTTTCTCGTGCTAGCGTGAATCTGAAAAAATTCCAATCTGAAGTCCAGGCACGGACTGAAGCTGCTGCAAGTAATGCAGAGAAAATTGCACGCAAAGGTGGATTATCTGCCGAAGCAGTTGCTGCATTACGTCGGGAAATATTGGGAATTGCTACATGAATCAGCTTGCACCTGTCCTACCAGATACTTCCTCAATAGCAGCACCTGTCGTCTTATTACCATACCAGCAACGATGGGTGGCCGATTCGTCTCCTCTTAAAGTCAATGAGAAGAGTCGTCGAACGGGAATTACTTGGGCTGAAGCGTCAGATAATGTACTCATCGCTGCATCTTCTACTGCTGCTGGTGGCATGAATGTGTATTACATCGCCTATAACCAAGATATGACCGTTGAATATATTCAAGCCTGTGCAATGTGGGCTCGTGCCTTCAACTATGCAGCCAGTGAAATTGAGGAAGGGTTCTGGGAAGAAGACGAAGATGATAAGCACATCAAAACCTTCACTATCAAATTCCCAGACTCTGGATTCCGTGTAGTGGCGCTTTCTAGCCGTCCGTCTAACTTGCGTGGCCGTCAGGGGATCATTGTCATTGATGAGGCTGCTTTCCACGAACAGCTCGATGAATTACTGAAAGCGGCACTAGCCATGCTTATCTGGGGCGGTAAAGTGCGAGTGATCTCCACCCATAACGGAGATAGCAACTTGTTTAATGAGTTGCTGAACGATATCCGGGCAGGACGCAGGGACGGTGTTATCCACCGTATTACCTTTAAGGAGGCTGTAGCTGAAGGACTATTTCACCGTGTCTGCTTACGTACCGGACGTGAATGGTCACAAGAGGCTGAACAACAGTGGATGATGTCGGTATACAAATTCTACGGAGCCGGGGCATCAGAAGAATTGGATTGTATTCCTGCTAATGGTGGCGGAGCTTGGTTGTCCCGCGCTTTGATTGAATCTCGGATGTCTCCCGATACGCCAGTACTGCGACTGACTTGCCCGAAAGGATATGAGCTTAAATACGATGAAATACGCCGCATAGATACCGAAGAGTGGCTAAAAGCCAACCTGAAGCCGTTGCTAGATGCATTGCCTTCTGATGCTCGTTCGTTTCTGGGACGCGATTTTGGCCGCAGTGGCGATTTGTCCGTGGATTATCCATTGCTGCAACAAAAAAATCTGGTACGCAGAGTGCCGTTCGTGTTGGAACTGCGCAACGTGCCATTCAAACAACAGGAGCAAATCACTTGGT
The DNA here is from genome assembly GCF_020387775.1 of Photorhabdus antumapuensis. Taxonomy (NCBI): domain Bacteria; kingdom Pseudomonadati; phylum Pseudomonadota; class Gammaproteobacteria; order Enterobacterales; family Morganellaceae; genus Photorhabdus; species Photorhabdus antumapuensis. Next base: position 70,456 of record NZ_JAHZMK010000041.1, on the reverse strand, counting down.
ATCTAATGGATGGACTTCCTAATTTACTGGGTGCAGCCTTTGATGCCCGTGGTAACGGTGCTTATTTGGCTGAATATGCCATGCAAAAATATGGCGCCAGCCGTGTGCAGCAAGTCATGCCCACCGAAGGTTGGTACCGTGACAATATGCCCCCGGTGAAGGCTGCGCTGGAAGACGGCAATCTGGAGGCACTGCCAAAGGATGAAGACACTTTGGATGATCTGAGGGCAGTACAGGTTATTAACGGTGTTCCCCGTGTACCTGATCAGCGCTCAAAAGCAAAAGCGGACGGCGGCAAGCGCCACGGTGATGCAGCGATAGCCCTTGCTCTGGCGTACTTCGCCAGCCGTGAAATTAACAAAGGTCCGGTAAAGGCAAGTTCCCGCCGTCGTCGTCAGTCTGCACGTATGCTGGAGGGATATTAATGGCTCGTGGTATCTGGGTTTCACCAACAGAATTTATTAACTTTTCCGAATCAAAGCAGTCGTTCACTGAACAAATTGCATCGCGTAGCCGTTCCATTGACTTCTACAGTCTGGGGACATATCTACCTAACCCTGATCCTATTCTTAAAGCTCAAGGGCGGGATATTTGTATCTATCGTGAATTACGTACTGATCCTTTGGTTGGTGGATGTATTCGCCGCCGCAAGGCCGGAGTGAAAGCATTAGAACGTGGTGTAGAACGTAGTCATGCCGCTGTACGAGTCTTTAACTTTATCCGTGACATGCTCGCGGATTTGGATATGTCACGCATCATTGGTGAAATGCATGAAGCGGTTCTGTACGGTTATCAGCCTTGTGAATTGATGTGGAGTCAGCATCAATCATGGTCAGTGACGGATATCGTTAGCAAGCCACCTGACTGGTTCCACTATGACCGTGATAACCAACTGCGTTTTCGTGCTCGTGATGCAGGCGTTGAGGGAGAACTGGTTCCTCTCTATAAATTTGTAACGCCACGTCAAGACGCTACTTATGACAACCCTTACGGATTTCCAGATTTATCAATGTGCTTCTGGCCCGTCACCTTTAAGAAAGGCGGAATGAAGTTTTGGGTACGCTTTGCCGAGAAGTATGGTTCACCGTGGGTAATTGGAAAACATCCACGAGGTACGCCACAAAGTGAAATTGATCTGTTATTGGATTCGATGGAAGCGATGATTGATGATGCAGTTGCCGCCATTCCTGATGATTCCTCCGTTGAGATTAAAGAGGCAGCAGGTAAATCAGACAGCAGTGATATTTACCAGAACTTAATTACCGTTGCTCGCAGTGAGATCTCCATTGCATTACTGGGACAAAACCAAACGACCGAAGCAAACAGCAATAAAGCCTCTGCACAAGCGGGATTGGAAGTAACGGATGATATTCGTGATGCTGATGTTGATGTTATCACCAGCGCCATTAATCAGGCTATACGCTGGGTCGTAGAACTGAACTTCGGTAACGTTGAATGTCCGGTCTATTGTCTTTGGGAACAGCAATCGGTTGATGAAACACAGGCTAATCGTGACGTTAAGTTGAGTCAGGCTGGTGTCAGATTTACTCCGCAATACTGGAAACGCGAATATCAATTGCAGGATGGGGATATTGATGAAACAACCTTGTCAACCACGCCTATTCCACCATTCCCACTGGCGTTTTCTGAAGCTGTGAACGCAGATTTAGCAGCACAGGACACCTTAGATGAAGCGCTGGATATTTTGATGAATGAAGGATCATTGAATGAATCGTTGAAATCTCTACTGGCTCCTTTGTTCCATCGTGTTCAAAACGGTGCTAATCCCAGCGATCTTATAGGAGAGTTAGCCGAGCTTTATCCACAAATGGACGCAGATGGTTTGCAAGAGCGGCTAGCGCGGGTTTTGTTTGTGTCTAACATTTGGGGGCGCTTGCATGAGCATAACCACGCCTGAACTGGCGTATTGCATGACATTACCTCCCAAGAGAGTCATTGGTTATCTGCAATCTAAGGGCTACAAGATAACGTGGGATTGGGAAGAGCTTTGGCAAGAGACTCACTCCCGTGCATTCACGGTGGCGAAAGTCACGCGTCTGGATATCCTGGAAGATATTCGCCAGGCGCTACAACAGGCACTGGATGAAGGCAAGACTGATCGTTGGTTTCGCCAGGAGTTGGAGCCAACATTAAGACATAAGGGGTGGTGGGGAAAGAAAGAAACCGATGACCCCGTTACAGGGGAACGTGTCACTGTTCAGCAAGGTAGCCCGTGGCGCCTTGATACTATCTTTCGTACCAACATGTCAGTGCTGTACAGTGCAGGCCGTTGGGCCGAACAAATGGAAAATGTTGATGACCGACCGTACTGGATGTATACAGGGATCAACGATAACCATACACGTAAGAGCCATCTCGCATTGCATGGTTTGGTATTTCGCTCTGACGACCCATTTTGGCAAGCTTTCTATCCTCCTAATGGTTGGCGTTGCCGTTGCAGTGTGATTGCTCTCAGTCATGATGATGTTCGTGCCAGAGGGATGAAAGTTATGAATTCAGGTAAAGCAATGGGCTGGGAGTTGAAATTGGTTTCACAAAAAACAGGTGAGATGCAGTCCGTTGCTACATTCAACACAGGTATAACAAAAGTGGCAACTGATGTAGGTTGGTCATATTCGCCGGGGGCAGCATATCGTCCCGATTTGACCAGATATCAGGGAGAGCTATCTGGACTGGCCCGCCGCGAACTGAGAGGACAGAATGGGTAATCTTACTATCACCATTAATGATGAAGACCTAAGACGTGGATTACGGGCATTAGAATTGGCTGCTAATGATCTGACACCTGCCATGCGTAAAATTGCTGGGACATTGTCAGCAGAAACCGCCTTTAACTTTGAAGCTGAAGGACGTCCGGCATGGATACCCTCTGTAGCTGCAAAGGAACGTGGTGGTCAAACGCTGCAAAAAACTGCTCGTTTGATGCGTTCAGTCAGTACCCACTATGATGCCCATACGGCAGTTGTCGGTACAAACTTAGTCTACGGGCGTATTCATCAATTGGGAGGTAAAACTGGCCGCAATCAATCTTTATTGCTACCAGCCCGGCCTTATCTGCCCGTAACAGAACAAGGCGAATTATCACCAGATGCAGCAAGAGCTGTATTAAGCACCATTCAACGACATCTTGAATCAGCGGCGCATCGTTAAACTTTTCCTCCCTATGCGGGTGATTTATCATTGTCATCCGCAAAAAACTTTATAAAGCGTTTACAGACTCAAATTTTCGATATCTAATTGCATGCAGTTCCACTTTATTATTTCCTTCCCAAATCTTTTCTAAAGCAGATTAAAAGTCGTTTTTTCTGATTGCGGAGAAACTGCCTCTATTAACGTAATAGAGGCAGTGAAATGAAGTCACTTCACATTTTCAAATCCGGTACACATACCGATATGTATGGCAAACAATTGCCGTTCAGCACCGCAGATTTGCAAGCTTGTGCAAAGGGTTATGACTCATCGTTGCATGAAGCACCGATTGTGATTGGGCATCCAAAAGACAATTTACCCGCCTATGGTTGGGTTAAATCGCTGACGTCTTCCGGTGATGACTTGATTGCAGAGACTCAACAGGTTGATGTTCAGTTCGCTGAACTGGTCGATGCAGGCCGCTATAAAAAAATCTCTGCTTCTTTCTATTTACCGGATTCCCCAAACAACCCTAAACCCGGCGTGCTCTATTTGCGTCATGTCGGCTTTTTGGGCGCACAGCCACCCGCCATTAAAGGACTGAAACAGGTTGAATTCAGCGAGCAAGAATATGGTGTCGTGGAGTTCTCTGATTGGAGTGACATCACCAACGCTTCACTTTGGGGGAGTCTGCGAGAATTTTTGATCAGTAAATTCGGTATGGACGAAGCAGACAAAGCGCTTCCTTCTTGGCAGGTGGATTCATTACGTGAAGAAGCTTATAGCACGACTCAACCTGCTCCTGCCTTTCATGAACCCAATAACACACATCAACGTGAGGAAAACATCGTGACAAATGAAGAAAAAAAGGCGCTCAAAGATGAAAACACCCGCCTGAAAGAACAGCTTGTTGCCCGTGATGCTGCCGACGCAAAGCGCAAACAAACTGAGCAACATGCCGGAAACGTGGCATTTGCCGAAAAGCTGGTCGCAGACGGCAAATTGGTACCTGCTGCCCAATCTGTCGTGGTCGCCTTGCTGGACGCTGTAACTCAAGGAGAGTCCCCTGTCGAGTTTGCTGAAGGTGATGTGAAAAAACCATTGTCTACCGCGTTTAAAGATCTGCTGAGTTCTGCCCAGCCTGTTATTGATTTTGGCGAACATGCAACAAAAGACCGGATTGACCAAAACACATCAGCAGATATTGCTGAGTTTTCTGATGCAGATCCTGAGCGTCTGGCGCTACATCAAAAAGCCGTCGCTTTGGCGAAGAAAGAAGGTATCAGTTACGACGTAGCCGTTGCCCGCTGCCTGTAACACTGCAACCGTAACTATTGAGGAGAGATAAATGTCTGATTATTTGAAAGGCAAACGTATTGTTGACCCTGTGCTAACCAGTGTTGCACGTGGTTATAAAAATGCGGCATTCATTGGCGAACATCTTTTCCCTGTCGTCGAAATGGAGAAAGAAGGTGCTAGTGTGCCGACATTTGGCAAAAGTGCCTTTGTGGAGTATGACACCACGCGTGCTGTTGGTGCCAACAGTAACATTTTGATCCGTGAGAAAGGCTCTTCGTTAGATATTGTGCTCAACGAACATGATCTAGCTGCACCTGTTGATTATCGCGAGAAATCGGAATCTTTATTTAATGAAGAAGCAAAGGCAATCCGTCGCTCCACCAATGGCGTGAACCTCAAGCGCGAACTGTATGCAGCTCGATTGGCACAAGACCCTGCAGTTTATCTTGGTGACTCGGTGAAGAGTCTGACAGTTAATGAACGTTGGGCTGGTGGCAAAGGTAATCCAATCAAAGTCATTGAAGCTGGAGTTGATGTTGTTCGTACTGCCATTGGTGTACGTCCAAACCTCATGACAATGGGGGCTAGCGTGATGTCACTGTTGAAATTTCATCCTGAAATTCAGGCAGCTATTGGAGCCAATGAACGTAAACGTATCACAATAGAAATACTCAAAGATCTTTTCCAAATCCAGAACGTTGTCGTTGGTGAACCTGTTTCTACCCCAAGCATTAAAGAAAATCCCGTTGATATCTGGGCTGACAATTTGATGTTGCATTACGTATCACCTCCGCAGGCAGGAGCAGAAAGTGCTGATGAGCATGAGCCTTCATTTGGCTATACGTTTCGTCGCAAAGGAATGCCTGTGGCAGATAAATATCCGGGTGTTGGCGGCAAGGTGAATTACTGCCGTTATACCGATATTTATAAAGTTGCGGTTGTTGGCGGTGATGCTGGCTATCTGATTACCAACATTGTGAAGTAAGGGGAGCAATCATGGCAGTGACACAACAACCCGTATTGACCACGACCATCATCGCCACGGCTAATATCGTACAGCATCGTTTGGTGGGGGCCGATAATGCCCCTTGTCAGGCTGGAGCCGCTGCACTTGGTATAGCGGAAATGGATGCGAAAGCAGGTGATGCGGTTCCAGTCAATGTTTTGGGCATTATTGCTGTTGAAGCAGGTGGGCCAATAGCTTGCGGGCAAGTCGTACAGTCGGATAAGAATGCCTGTGCAGTACCACTAAGTTCTGCGGAGAATGCTGACGGAACATCTATCGGATTTGCGCTGGATGAGGCCACGGCTGCTGGCAATGTTATTCGCATCTTACGTGGTGTATGACATGTATTGCTCATTGGCAGATCTACAAGGACAGATACCAACGCAATCATTGATATGGCTGTCTAACGAAGAGCCTAATGCCCAGACAATCAATGCAACTGTGGTTAACAGTGTCATTCGCTATGCCGATGAACTTATTGATTCCCATTTACGTGGGCGTTATATCCTGCCTCTGGCGGAGGTTCCCACGGTATTACGCGATGCTGCTATTACGTTAACACGCTATCGGTTGTATGCCCGCCGTCCAGAAGGCTCTATTCCTGAAGCCGTGATAGATGATTACAAAATTGTTTTGCGCCAACTGGCTGATATTCGTGATGCCAAACTGACACTGGGCCTGCTTTCCACAGGAAAAGATGCCCCTGAGCCGGGAGAGTTTCGTGTTCGAGCGCGTTGTCCCACCTTTGGGGGGCGTCAAGGGATGTTGGAGAAATACTAATGGATGTTTCGCCGATCATTGATGCCATCGTCATGAGACTAAAAGGAAAACTACCTGGCTTACAGGTGGAGTATTTCCCTGAAAGGCCGACTGAATTCAGGCTGAACCATCCCGTGGGAGCCATTTTAATCAGCTATCCCGGCTCTCGCTTTGATAAGCCTGAAGATGCTGGAGCAGTATTGCAGACACAAACTGTCATGCTCAATGCCACTATCGTTTTTCGTCAGCTTAATGGGCGTCATGGAGCCGTTGCCACACTGGATGATGTACGCCGGGTTCTCGGCGGATTCCAACCACCGAACTGCCAACGTAAATGTTGGCTGGTACGGGATACATTTCTCGGTGAGATAGCTGGCTTGTGGCAATACACGCTGGATTTTGCGACTGAAAGTGTATTTATCGAAGATAGTGAGTCACCGGATGGCCCGCCGTTAGCCCAAATCAATTATGAGGAAACTGAACAATGAAATACCTCTATACAGGCCCAGCAAGCGGCGTCACTTTAGCTGATGGCACAGAAGTCTTGCTCTGGCCAGAAAAAACCGTTGATTTACCGGAGCAGCATGATTATGTGAAGACATTGATCGCGCTGCGATATCTTCATCCACTGTCAAGACAGCAAAAAAGTATCCTGAAGAAAAAAGAGAAGTCTGAGGAGATCACAGATGGCCGCTAATTATTTGCATGGCGTCGAAACTATCGAGGTCGAAAAAGGCTCACGTCCGGTCAAGACAGTAAAATCCGTCGTGATCGGCTTAATTGGTACTGCACCGATAGGGCCAGTAAACGCAGTGACACTTTGTCTGTCAGAAAAAGATACAGCTCAATTTGGTGCTCAAATGAATGGTTTTACCATCCCACAAGCACTGGATGCTATTTATGATCATGGTGCGGGAACTGTGCTGGTCATTAACGTTCTTGATCCTGAAGTGCATAAAGCCAATGTTGCCAATGAAAACATTATCTTTGATAAAACTACAGGAACAGCGAAACTGGCTAATCCTGTGGTCAGTAATGTCTTGCTAAAAGCCAACTCTGATAGTGCACCTTATATAGAAGGACAAGATTATTCTCTGGATGTTCAAACAGGTAGGCTCAAGAATATCGGTAAAAACATTACTGCTGGTGCAACCGTAATTGCCAGTTATGACTTTACCGATCCCACGTTGGTAACACCCGCCGACATTATTGGCAACATCAGTGCTGCGGGTAACCGTACAGGTATGAAATTGCTGAATGATACTTATAACCTGTATGGATTTTTTGCCAAGATCTTGCTGGCTCCTGTTTACTGTACCCAGCTAAATGTGACGACAGAACTGATTGCCCTTGCAACTAAATTGGGTGCCATGACTTATATTGATGCCCCGATAGGTACCACTTTTGTTCAGGCTATCAGTGGCCGAGGCCCGTCTGGCACAATCAATTTTAATACCAGTTCTGATCGTGTCCGGCTGTGTTACCCATATGTCAAAGTCTATGATGCGGAAAGCAATAGCGAGCGCTTGGAACCATTGTCATCTCGTGCAGCAGGGCTGCGTGCCAAGATTGATGCAGACAAAGGTTTTTGGTGGTCATCCTCCAATCAAGAAATTATGGGGATCACAGGTATTGAGCGTCAACTATCCGCCATGATTGACGATCCACAAAGTGAAGTGAACCAGCTCAATGAACAAGGGATTACTACAGTGTTCAATAATTATGGCTCTGGTTTGCGCTTATGGGGCAACCGTACCGCCGCGTGGCCAACTGTGACACACATGCGTAACTTCGAGAACGTGCGCAGAACAGGAGATGTGATTAATGAATCCCTGCGTTACTTCAGTCAGCAATATATCGATATGCCGATCACACCGGCGCTGATAGATGCCCTGACAGAATCTGTGAATGCCTATGGTCGTAAATTGATTGCCGATGGTGCCTTATTGGGATTCAAATGTTGGTTTGACCCTACACGTAATGAAGAAACTGAGCTGACTGCTGGCCATCTATTATTCAGCTATAAATATACACCACCGCCACCACTGGAACGGCTGACATTCGAAACTGAGATTACCTCTGAATATTTACTGAATTTAAAGGGGAATAGTTAATGGCTGGGAAAATTGAAATTAACCGTATTACTAACGCCAACATTTATATTGATGGCAATAACCTGCTGGGACGGGCGGAAGAAGTGAAACTGCCAGACGTTTCCATGACCATGCAGGAGCATAAGGCGCTGGGGATGGTTGGTAAGGTGGAATTACCGGCAGGTTTCGATAAGCTGGAAGGCGAGATCAAGTGGAACAGTTTCTACCGTGACGCTATGTTATCTGCTGCCAATCCCTATAAGTCTCTTGCATTACAGTGCCGTTCCAGCGTCCAGAAATTCAGTTCACAGGGGCGCATTGATGAAGTGCCATTGGTGACGTATCTGACCATCTTATTTAAGAAGAATCCGCTGGGCACATTTAAACAACATGAAAATGCTGATTTTTCCAGTAGCTTTACCTGTACCTATATTAAACAGGTACTGGATGGTGAAGAATTGCTAGAACTGGATTATTTGGCCAATATCTTCCGTGTTGGTGGCGTTGATCAATTGACCGATTATCGCATCAATATCGGAGGTTAAACTAAATAATGACGGTAGAATTAGTGGATAAAGACCAGCATATTCCCAGTCTTGGATTACCTAATGGTACATGGTTTGCTGTCTTAAACATTCCAGGTGTGGAGACTTTATTTTCTACTCAGAAAACCAATGATCCTATTGACTGCTCTCGTTCCAAAGCCAGAAAGCTCGCCGACTTGATTGATAGGTGGATTCCACCGGAAGGTTGGTTTTCCGATATCGGTGCAGAGAAAGGGAAAGAATATTTGATAGATTTTTTCTGTAACTGTAAAGGCTTTCGCACTCACTAATGACAGGGGCATCAGCCCCTTTCTTCTTTAATCCCCTTTAATATCTCCGTTTCCATACATGAATGATACTGAATGAAACTTACAGAGGAGTATCATCATGTCAACTACGACTTACCATCTTCAATTTCCCTATACCACGGCTGCTGGCGTTCTCATTGAAGAGCTCCAGCTATCACGTTTGAGAGTTAAAGATATCAAAGCTGTCCGGCGAGCCAGCGAAAACCCTACTGACTGGGATGATATTTTGATAGCACGTTCGACAGGATTGTTACCAGAAGATATCGAACAGATGGATGTCGCTGATTATCTGGCATTGCAGCAACGATTTCAGCAAGTCATCGGATTGGGTCAGGGAAATAAAAACAGTGTGGCAAGCATCGGCGATGTTAGCACGATGGTTCCGGTTCCAGCCGAGCGAGATTGATAATCTGGCACTGGATGAATTTGAATGTTGGCTGGATGAGGCCAACACCCAAATCAAACGCGAGAATGGAGACGGTTAATTGATGCAGACAAATATTGTCACTAATAGTGTCTGGAATACTGGAAGTGAATTTTCCATTTTATTTGCCATTTAATGAGAGCTTAATTCGTGTCAGCAGAATTTTCCATTGGTGTCATTATTGGTGGGGCCATTAGTGGTGCGTTCAGTTCTACCATGTCCGGTACACGTCGTACACTGGAAACGCTGGGAGAAACGACACGGCGACTTGGGAACAGACAACAAGCGCTGAACCGTGCTATTGAACGTTACGGTCAGCTCGGTTCCCGCAGTGCTCAGAGTTTGAATAGTGATCTACAACGCGTTAGCCGAACGCTGGAGCAGTTGAACCGTCAGCAACAGCGCTTACAGTCTGCTGCTATCATGAGTGATGCAGCCAAAGCGAATCGTATGGCGCTATATGCACAGGGAGCCGAAACCTATGCATTAACTCGCACGATATCTTCTCCTGTTATGAAATCGGTAACAAAATACGCCTCTTTTGAATCAGGATTGCGAGATATTGCTGTCACTGGTGATCTGTCTCCGAAAGAAGAACAAAAAATCGGAATCATCTTGCGCCAGAACGCCAAGCAAACAAACCAATTACAAGAAACTCTGCTGGAAGGTGTTGGTACATTGGTTGCCGCCGGAAAATCTCCCATGAAATCGACCGATATGAGTGGATTATTGGGCCGTGTCGCCACGGCATCCAAAGCTAATATTAATGACTTAGCAAAAATGGCTCTATCCTTTGAGTCCCTGAAAATTGAAGGCGATCAAGCGCTAAAAGAAGCCTTTAACCGAGCCGTTTTCGGTGCTAAATCGGGCCGTTTTGAATTAAAAGATCTCGCCCAATACTTCCCAGAAATGGCGCAACAATTTGCTGGTAAGGGAATATACGGTCAGGAGGCAGTTTCACAGATTATTTCCAGCTTGGAAGTTGGTCGTGAAGGTGCGGGAACGGAAGGTGAAGCAGCTACCAATATGAGGAACTGGCTGGCCTCAATGGGACGTGGTGATATTGCCAAAAGATATGCTGAGGCTAACATCGATTACCAAACCTCAATGAGCAGATATGTTTCTTCGGGGTACTCGCAATATGAAGCTTCAATCATGATCGCAGACCGCTTTATCAAGAGTAAAGGTGCTGATCTCATGAAAGAGTGGAAAAAAGCGGGAGCCAGAGGTGATGAAGATGCACAACGTATGCTCATGGAATCTTTCGGGCTATCCTCTATTTTCACCGACGTACAGACAGTCAACCATCTCTTGGCCATGCGGCAACGTTGGGGCGATTATCAGCGCATCAAAACAGGCATGGGGACTGATTCGGCACAAAAATCTGTTGATACCGACTTTGATAAACAGAACGATACCTTAGAATCGCAGTGGCGGCGTACTCAAATTGGGTTTAATGATTCGGCTATTAGCATTGGTCAGTCGCTGCGTCCAGCATTAATACAGTTAGCCGAAACCTTTATTCCATTGATGGACAAGACCGGAAAATGGCTGGCCGCTAATCCTGGACTCATCAGTAATGTTGTCATGCTGGTTGGTGGGTTCCTAGCACTCAAAGCCGCTTCAATCGGTGTAAGATTAGGTCTTAATCTTTTGCTTTCCCCTATAACTGATATCTGGAAAGGCGCAATGTTAATGCGCACACGGTGGTTACTGTTTCGAATGGCTATCGGTAGTGGTGGTAGATTCGGTGTCGTTGCAAATATCTTGGGAAAAATAGCCGGAGCAGCTCTCTGGTTGAGCAGAATCCTCGGTAGTGCTCTTTATAAGGGCTTGATGTTAGCTGGTAGAACTATTTTGTGGATTGGACGCGCACTATTAATGAATCCTATCGGATTGATCATCGCCGGTATTGCAGTGGCCGCTTATCTTATCTATCGCTATTGGAGGCCCATCAGTAATTTCTTTAAACGGCTTTGGGTCTTAGTAAAATTCGCTTTCCAAATGGGATGGCAGGGAATCAAAAATATTTGGTCTAACGTCAAAGGTTGGTTTACAGCTCGATGGAATGACATTACTAATGCGTTTGATGGCGGAATATTTGAGGTCAGTAAATTAATTTTAAATTGGTCGCCATTGGGGTTGTTCTATAAAACATTTGCTGACGTTATGAAATGGTTTGGCATTGATCTGCCCAATAATTTTACTGACTTTGGTAAAAATATCGTTAATGGGTTGGTTAATGGTATTTCTAATATGCTGATCACGGCTAAGGACACCATTAAAAACTTCGGTGGCAAAGTTTCTAGCTGGTTTAAAGAAGCTTTGGGTATTCAATCCCCCAGTCAGGTATTTATGGGATTTGGCGATAATATTGTGCAAGGTGCGGTTGTTGGTATTGATCGTACTACGCCATTGGCTGCTCGTGCTACTCAACGTCTGGCTGAGGGAATGACCCCTGATGTCCCACAAATTTCACCTCCTGAGATGATGTTGAGCAATCCAGTCAGACGAACAGGTTATAAAGATACCAGCAACAGCAATAATGGTTTTTCTATCTCTTTCTCCCCGCAAATATACATTGGTGATAAACAACAAACGGCTATACCCGATATTAGTCAAGCTTTAAACCTGAGTGTGCGTGAATTAGAGAAACTGCTGGAGCGTATTGTTATTCAGAGAGAACGCCGGAGGTACGGATAATGTTTGCGGTATTAGGTGATATCGAATTTGAGCTGATCACATATTGGGATGGTTTCGATGTAACGTTTGGTGTTGATTATGCCGAACATGCCCGAATTCAAGGTAAGCCCAGCTTGCAGTTCGTGGGTGAGAAACTGGATGAAATTCAAATTAGCTTGGTCTTTCATCAACATTATTGTGCGCCAGATGTTGAATTGAATCGGCTGCGTAAAGCAATGCGGAAGCATCAGGCACTTGCGCTAATATTCGGAAATGGTGATTACCGTGGCTGGTTTGTTATTACCGATGTGACAGCCACCAGTGAACAAACGGATTCAGTAGGTAATATATTTGCCCTCAATGCCTCGGTGACATTACGTGAATATATCGGTGCTCCTAAAAAACCACTGAAACTGCCTGCCATTAAATCCCATGTCCCGAATACAAAGGCGTTGTCTAATGCAATACCAAAACCATCAGGTATGGCTAAAAAAGTCAGGGATGGCGTGAATTATGCCAAACAAGCACAATCAGCACTGCAAACAACCATCAGCGCGGTACGTATTGCACAGAAGATGAAAGACAACCCGACCATAGCGTTAACCCGTGTACCAGGTCTTCTTACCGGACTTAACAATATTGTTGGGACATTAGGGAAAAGCCATCCGGCTTTTCGATCACTCGGTAACTCATTGCCAGATGCGATTCAATTGACCAGAGCAACGGGACAAGCAGCAACATTTGTTAACAATGCTCAATCGTCATTAAACCGTGCAGACAGCCGTAATATCGCGGCTGCATTGGATTCTGTATCAGCTCAACTTGAATCGGCAAGTTCAACATTTACATCAATATCACCCGCGCTCAGTAAGATGGCAGCGCAAATTACCACAAGGGGACTTTGATCATGTTTCTTGAACACATAACGAAAGATAGCGAGAGATGGGATTTATTGGCTCACCATTATTATGGTGACCCTTTAGGTTACGCTCGCATAATTGCTGCCAATCCGCACGTTGCAGTTACACCTATATTACCATCAGGGATTGTATTGTTGATCCCTATCATTGACGCTGACAATGTAGTAACGGCAGAGGATACACCACCGTGGCTGAGATAATTGATCCCAAGCAAACACCATCTATAACGGGTGTCTCAGAAGTTTTAAGTCCGACATTCACGTTACGATATTTGCAAAAAGATATCACAAATGACATCACTCCTTATGTCACTCGTGTCAGCTATACCGACAACATCAAAAGCGAATCCGATGAAATAGAGGTAGAGTTGGATGATACTGATGGTCGCTGGCTGGATAAATGGTATCCGGGCAAAGGTGATACGTTGACATTGAAGTTGGGCTATTTCGGCGAACGGTTACTGAATTGTGGCTCGTTCTATATTGATGAAATTGAAGTCAGCATCCCTCCTTCTATTGTATCTGTTCGAGGCGTAGCAACGTCTATCAATACGGCATTGCGTACCAAATCTAACCGCGGATTTGAGAATACAACACTGGCAGCTATTGCTAACAGCATCGCCAAGAAACATCGGTTAAAGCTGGTCGGCAGTATCGAAATCATCAAGATTGACAGGGTGACGCAATATTCAGAAACCGATGTGGCGTTCCTGAAACGACTGGCTAGTGAATATGGTTATGCCGTTAAGGTTGTCAGTGAACAGCTAATTTTCTCCCACTTAGCCACTTTGCGCAGCCAAGAGCCCATAAAAAAATTACACCCTCGCGATATTGCCCAATTTTCACTGCGGGACACGATTAATAAAGTCTATAAAAAAGCTAAAGTGAAACATCAAAAGGCTGATGATAAAAAATTGATTGTCTATGAAGCTGATGGCACGACTAGTGCAAGTAATCAGTCCAATTCAAAAGGCAAGATTAGTGGTAAAGAAACCAGCGCAGATACCTTAAAAGTGAACAGCCGAGCTGCTAACAAGGATAGCGCTGAAATAAAGGCCAAGTCAGCACTGGATTCACATAATGAATACCAGCAGCACGGCTCACTTTCATTGATGGGAGCCCCTCAGTTAACCGCAGGAAATAAAATTGAGTTGATTGAATTTGGCAAGTTATCTGGGCAATGGTTAATTACTTCAGCTCACCACTCTTTTGATCGCAACAACGGATATATGACCGAGCTTGAGATTGCTCGTGGCCCTGTTACATCGGGTAAATCCGAGAAAGGTAAAAAGGGTAAGGCTCATAAATTGGTTGTATATAAGCCCGATGGTTCTTCCGACACGATCATCAAGGAGAAATCCAAATGAACAGCGTAACTCGTCAAATCGGCACGATTAGCGCCGTAGATCCTGCTACTGTTCGTGCCCGCGTACGATTGCCTGAATGCGATAATATGCGTACTAACTGGCTTAATGTGTTGCAGCGCAATACCCAGAATAACAAAGACTATTGGTTGCCCGATGTTGGGGAACAAGTTGAAGTACTATTGGATGCCAATGGTGAAGATGGTGTTATTTTAGGTGCTATCTATTCCAGTGTTGATAAACCGCCTGCTAACAATAAAGACGTTCGTGGTGTGACTTATGCAGATGATGCAGCTTTTTACTATGATAGTACCTCACACACCCTAACTATCAATGGCGGCATTCAGCACATTAAAATCGCGGTGGGAGCCAATGTTGTTATTCAGACACAGCAGGTAACTATTAATGCGCCGGAAACAATCGTAACCGGAAATATGTTAGTGAAAGGCCAATTAACTTACCAAAATGGGCTGTCGGGTTCTGGTGGTAATGGTGGTGCTGCGAACATTCAGGGTAACGTCAGCATCAATGGCAACATTCATACAACAGGTAGCATCATGGATGAAGGTGGTAATTCGAATCATCATTCTCATGGATTTCTTTAAACGCCTTTAATATTAGATATGCCTACAGGGGATGATACTGTCCCCATGAATACGAACTCGCACTCTGCTTTTTGGCAATTCGCTCTCAAGAACTCAGGCAAAATTGCCTGTGGGCTGGACGATATCGCCCAAGCAATACTCATTATTCTACGTACACCATGTGGCAGTGATCCACATCGACCAGAATTCGGTAGTAATTTGCACCTTTATATTGATTACCCAATAGACCGCGCGATTCCCCACATTGTCAGGGAATCTGTTGATGCTATCACACGATGGGAACCTCGTTGCCAGTTGCTCTCCGTGAATCCAACTGTCAATGGAGAACACCTAACTCTGCGTGTGAATTGGACAGCAGTTGATGGTATTACACAATCTACGGAGTTGCTATGGCGCTGACAGAACCTGATTTTATCGAGTGTGATGTAGAGAAGATCACAACTGAAATGATTGCAAAGTATGAGGCTGATGTAGGTAAGACTTTGTACCCAGCACAGGCAGAACGCCTGCTGATTAATTTATTTGCATATCGTGAAGCACTAACCCGAATGCGAGTTCAGGAAGCCGCCAAACAAAATCTGGTCGAGTTTGCCCGTGCGCCCATTTTGGACTACTTAGGGGAATTAGTCGGAGTATATCGGCTACCCGCCCAACCGGCGCATACAATATTACAATTCAGTGTTGATGAAGCATTAGAGCAAGATGTACTCATTCCAGTTGGAACTCGTGTTAATGCATCGGACAGTATTATTTTTGCTACTAATACAGATGCTGTTCTGAAAGCAGGCACACGGTTCGTTAATGTCAAAGCTACTTGTACAGATGCTGGATTATCAGGGAATAGCTGGCAACCCGCACAAGTCAGTACATTGTTGGATGAAATCGACGACATTGACCTGCAAGTGACCAACACAATAGTGAGTAGTGGTGGTTCAGCAGAGGAAAGTGACGAGAGACTACGTGTACGCATCAAGATGGCCCCTGAATCGTTTACCAATGCGGGCAGTCGTCAGGCTTATCGTTTTCATGCTATGCGTGCTCACCCCAATATTGTTGATGTTGCAGTCAGGTCTCCCATTCCGGGTGTTGTTGAACTATTTCCACTATTGGCTACGGGGTTGCCAGATGAAAGCATTTTAGCGCTAGTGAAAAGTTTTTGTTCTGACGAAAAAATCCGCCCGTTGACTGACACTGTACATGCAAAACCTCCCGTGAAGGTTGATTATACCATCAAGGCGAAACTGACCTTGTACAGTGGAGTTAATGCACCTGGTATTCAATCAGCAGCAGAACAAGCCATACAAACATGGGTAGCTGAACGAGCAACAACGTTAGGGAAAGATATTGTTCCTAGCCAAATCATCTCAACATTGTCTGTTTCTGGCGTCTATCAAGTCGTACTGGAGTCTCCTTCGTTTCAGGTTGTAAGTGAAAATGAATGGGCGAACTGTATCGGTATCACTGTTATGGTCACTGGAGTCGCTGATGGTTAAGTTACATCTACCGCCTCCACTGGAAGCTGATATCAGTATGAGTGCATTAGGTCAGTTGGCCTCCCGTTTTGATGATATTGATTTAACCCAATTAATGGTTTATCTCATTGATACTGTCGATAGCAGCGCGCTGCATTGGCTTGCAAATCAATTCTCCCTATTTGGCGATGGCTGGGAGCTTGTCGAATCAGACAAGGCTCGCCGCACGTTAATCAAGTCAGCTATAGAATTGCATCGGTATAAAGGTACACCGTGGTCAATTCGTGAAATTATCCGTCGTTTTGGGTTTGGTGAAATTGATTTAATTGAAAGCACTGGTCAAATCAATTATGACGGTCATGCCAGCCATAACGGTAATTATGTTCATGGAGATTCAACATCCTGGGCAGATTATCGCGTCATACTGCAACAACCTATTACCAAGGATCAAGCCTCGCTACTGCGTACAACACTGGCCGCGTTTGCGCCTGCACGCTGCCACCTTGCCAGCTTGGAATATCAGTCTGTATCAATTCGTTACAACAATACTGTCAATTATGACGGTAGTTACAATTATGGGAGCAGTTAAAATGGCTAATTTACCGGAAACCCCACAGTGGTCAGAGGGAGTGTATCAGATAGAAACCTCAGACCCCGTGTTAGGCGGGCCTGATGGTATTTCCAATCGGCAGGCTAAACAGTTGGTCAACCGCACAAGCTATCTTAAACAGAAACTAGAACAAAATGGGAATGAGTTGAGAGAACATTCTGAGGTGCAAGACCCACATACTCAATATGCACCGAAAGCCAGTCCTATTTTCACAGGAACGCCAATTGCCCCCACACCTGCTAAAAACGCTAATAATACTCAGATTGCAACAACGGCATTTGTGCAATCACTGACGAATACGGCGAATCAAAGTGCTGTAGCTGCAAATAACAACGCTAATAGCCGAGTACCATCCATTCGTAAAGTGAATGGAAAAGCGTTGTCATCTGATATTTCATTAAATGCCGGGGATGTGGGAAGTTATGCTAAATCTGAGAGCGATAATACTTTCTTGCGCATTTCTAGCGATAAAACTGCAACCGTTGGTAGTTTATTGATTGATAGTAAAACGCCTTTTCCTGAGCTGCGTTTCAAATCGAAAGATGGGTATGTGGTAGGAATTAATGGTTCGGAAGGAAAATTGTTGCATATTTATTCTAACGATCCGAGCAATCAGCGACGTTATAATATATTAATACCTGAGCGAAGCGGTACACTCGCATTGCAAAATGCAGCTATAAAATCTGAAAATGGCTGGTGGCAATGCGGGGATACGGGAATAATTATTCAATGGATTAAAGTTGCATCAAATCAACAGTCATGGGTAAAAATCAATTATCCAATTTCTTTTAAAAATCAGTTTATTGGCTATGTCGCAAGCATGTCGAGTATAAATACATCAACAGGTCACACATTAGTACGTAATGCAACATTATCGACGTTTGAATATCAAGCTGGCACTCCCAACAACAATGAGAATCCAGGCAAAGTTGTTCATATATTATTTTGGGGGGTATAAATGGTTTATTTCTCCAGAAAAGAAGGCGCTTTTTATAGTGACGCTCATGAAGAATGTGTTGAAATAACAGCAGAGAAACACAATGAATTACTTACAGGGCAGTCACACGGTTTGTCAATTGTCAGTAATAAAGAGGGTTATCCAGTGCTTACTGAACACGCCCCGTCCGTTTATCATAAATACGATGGTGAAAAATGGATAATATCAGAAAGCAGTGTGATAAAACTCAGGAAGGAACAGCAGCAACAAGCAGAACATAAGAAACAGCAACTTATGTTCACTGTAAGTAAACAGATAGCTCCGTTACAAGATGCTGTAGAGTTGGGGATGGCGAGTGATGAGGAAAATTCTCGGTTGACCGCTTTGAAAAAATATAGGGTATTGCTAAACCGTGTTGATGCTAGCTTAGCACCAGATATTTATTGGCCCGAAAAACCCAGAATTACGGAATAAGGGCTCAATGGCCCTATTCTTATTTCTGATACGGTAACCAATTCCGTACAGTTACGGACTATATCGGGGATGATTCTAAAGCAATATAAGATGTACGTGGATGGCATCCACTTGTAGATCATGGGATTACAAGTGGAAGCGATTAGCATAATGAGCGTTTAGGCTATTTCAGAGTTAAAGGTTGCGTAGCTGAGTTTCTTTATTGGCTTTCTGATACAGAGTAAACAACATCGGCAATAGTGAGCTGATAGCAACCAGACAATGACCTAACTGACAAAGACTTTCTGGGGTGAATTCCACCACGTCATTAGCGGCAAAAGTGACAAGAGTATCTCCCAAAAAATGTAACCCGTGGCAGAGCCCAGCACTGTTAGCTTCGCAGGCTTCTTCCAGTAGTTCAATATTTTGTTCACTCATATCCGCCGTATCCAGTACTGATACAACACTCGCCATGTCGGAATAGAAGATATCACAGTAGTTTTCAATATCTTCAGTACTCTTAATATTCTTAGTATTAAACATGGTTCAGTTCCCCCAGTGGTTTGCATGAGGCAAATACCAAAGGAAAGCCTGCTAGCAGAGTACAAGCTTCTATTTCCGTAGTAGCTAATATTGAAATCATGCGTAATGGGGGAAGTTTGATTATCAGTCGGTTAGAACGGGCGTTAATAAATATATAGGGCTTTAAATGTGCGCGTATGTTACTATTAGCGTTAGCCATAGCATTAGCTCCAATAATGTTGTGGTCAGAAGCCCGGTTAGTGGTGAGACACTACCGGGCTCCGTTGTTTTTGAAACCCTTTGAATATACACTGGTGTATACAATATACATTAAATCATGGGGTATATACCTTGTCAATGCCAAATAAAAGATCTCCTCAATTTCCGATGAGATTAACAGAGGAATTTCGTCTCCAGCTTGAAGCGGAAATGAAGAAAGATGGTGATACGTCTTTGGCAACATGGATAAAACGAATTTTGCGTAAAGAGCTGCTGGCACGTGGTATTGAACCGAAAGGTTGAAGCATTTTGAAATACCAAGAGGCACCCATTCTAAGTGCCTCTTATTTTAAATTATCCTAATAACTTTAATATGCGTGTCTTAACCTACCGTAATCTGAACAGGTTTCCCTATGCGGGTTAACATATTAACCAATGCGTCAATGGTGAATTTATTTACTTTTTTATTCACAACATCAGATACTCTTGGACGAGAAATGTGCAACACTGTTGCTACATCAGTTTGTTTTATTTTTTTATCTACAATCCATAGGGTAATTTCTCCTATTAACCGTTCTTTGATTTGCAGTGTGTTTTCTATTTCTCGTAAAGAGATTGTATGAAGTTGCTGAGCTTCTTGCTCAGTAAAACCTAATTCAGAAAATATATTATGTCCGGCTGGAGTTGCCCTACGAATTTCAGTGTCAATTTTAGTGGTCATTTGATATTTCTCCGTTGCTGGATAACTGCGTTGTATCGTACTTTAGCGATATCCTTGTCCTGTTTATTCGTTTGTTGAGTTTTCTTCTGAAAACTATGTAATACGTAAATAGCTTCATCAAATTTAGCAACATACATAATGCGATAAATACCTGTACTGTCTCTTAGCCGTATTTCTTTTACGCCAGAACCGATGTCAGAAAAGGGTTTCCAGTCTTCAGGATCTATTCCACGCTGTATTCTGTGAAGCTGATAGCCTGCGTCTTTACGTGTGTCTATAGGAAAGGCTAACAAGTCTTCATAAGAAGAACCAATCCAGGCAATTTCTTTCTCTGTACCGCTCCTGATTTTCGTCATAGTTTTCCTTCCTTATTTAATTGTATGCAATGCTGAAATCATGTGTAATGGGCGAAGTTCGATTATCAATCGATAAGAAAGGTACGTTATAAATGTATAGCGTTTTGAATGCGTGCGTATGTTACTATTAGCGTTAGCCATAGCATTAGCTCCAATAATGTTGTGGTTAGAAACCCGATTAGTGGTGAGACACTACCAAGCTCCGTTGTTTTTGAAACTCTTTGAATATACACTGGTATATACAGTAGCATTAAATCATAGGGTATATACCTTGTCAATACAAAATAAAAGATCTCCTCAATTTCCTATGAGGTTAACAGAGGAATTTCGTCTCCAGCTTGAAGCAGAAATGAAGAAAGATGGTGATACATCTTTAGCAACATGGATAAAACGAATTTTGCGCAAAGAGCTGCTGGCACGTGGTATTGAACCGAAAGGTTGAATCATTTTGAAATACTAAGAGGCACCTATTCTAAGTGCCTCCTATTTTGAATTGTTAATATATGAGCTTTAACCCACCGTAATCTGAACAGGTTTCCCTATACGGATTAACATATTAACCAATGCGTCAATGGTGAATTTATTTACTTTTTTATTCACAACGTCAGACACTCTTGGACGAGAAATGTGTAACATCTCTGCTACTTCAGCTTGTTTCATTTTTTCATCCACAATCCATAAAGTAATTTCTTCCATTAACCGTTCTTTAATTTGCAGTGTGTTTTCTATTTCTTGTAAAGAAGTTGTATGAAGCTGCTGAGCCTCTTGCTCAGTAAAACCTAATTCAGAAAATATATTATGTCCGGCTGGAGTTACCCTACGAATTTCAGTGTCAATTTTAGTGGTCATTTGATATTTCCCCGATGCTGGATAACTACGTTGTATCGCACTTTAGCGATATCCTTGTCCTGTTTATTCGTTTGTTAAGTTTTCTTCTGAAAACTATGTAATATGTAAAATAACTTCATCAAATTTAACAACATACATAATACGATAAATACCTGTACTATCTTTTAGACACATTTCTTTTATACCAGAACCGATGCCAAAAAAGGGTTTCCAGTCTTCAAGATCTATTCCATGCTGTATTCTATGAAACTGATAGCCTGCATCTTTACGTGCGATCTGTAAGGAAAGGCTAACAAATCTTCACAAGAAGAACTAATACAGGTAATTTCTTTCTCTAGTACCGCTCCTGATTTTTATCATAGTTTCCTTCCTCATCTGATTGTATAAAATTTTATACCACTCCTCGCAAAATTGCAAATGCAGAATTGAAGGAATTTGAAGCCTTACGAGGAGAAAATGTACGATAGGTATGTTTCAGGCCGCTGACAAACTTGGCTATTTCAAACATTACATTGAGATGACTGGTAGCAAGTCGCGTCTCGATATCAAGTTGCCCAACGGTTTGTACTACAGATTCAGAGGAAAAATGGGTAAATTGGATAAACTACAGTCATATCTATGACGGTTAGTTATGTAAAAACTTTTCAATAGATGAAACGCAATTACCGCTTCATTTATTGCGCGAATGGGGGAAATTTATCGCGCGCGGCATCACCCTCTTGTCTTTATTAATTACCCCTTGCATAGCCTTGCTTTTAGTATCGTGCCGGAATGCCTGCTCTTTTTCTGACAATGACAACAGCCGTTCCGCAGTACCGGAAAGGATATTTTCATACTCACGAAACATACTTGGAGGAGGTAATGGACCTTGAAAATGAGACACTTTATGTTGAACAACGGCCATGATTTTTGGGCTATCGAGCAACCTGTCCAGTAACTCTGGTTGCTCGATCAACTGATGCTTTATCCGCTCTGCTATTTCTACGGATTCAGAATCATTACTATCGACACTATCGACTATGTTTGTATTTTCCCGGTTTTGCATCTTTATAACCTTGAGCACTTAAAACTTTAGCAACATCCTGGGATATCGCCGCCATATCATTACGAATTTGCTCCAAATCACTCTCGGATGATACCAGTTTCACATAATTAGTCGATGGCATTATATCCATGATGCTACCTGCCGCTTTTAAGTACCGCCGTATTGCAAGTGACATATTTCACCCTCCGATTATCAACACTCTATTGTTACATAAGTTTGTAACATAACCTCATTACACAATAGTGTACATCGTTGTAATGGCAGATCAACGCTAAATTATGAGATTTACTACACCATAAATATAAAATCCTAAGCAAACTAGGGCACTGGATACTTATTATATTGAGTGCCCTAAGATGCTCTTTGTGATGTTATGCGGCCAATCTATGCAGTTCTTTAAATGCAACGACTTTTTTGATAGTTCCGACAGAACCGCCTGGCGGAAAATTCTCTTTATCTGTTGCATCCATTCTTTCCAATGTAATAGAGGTTCCTGCTGCCACTTTTACGCGGAACTCTTCGTTGCCTTTAATTTGAGTAATTAGACCGGCCATGGCATTTGCGCTATCGTTTCTGGCTTGCGCTTGAGAGTTAATACTTTGCGCGGCTCGGTTTCTATATCGAATCATCTACATCTTCATGTGCCTGTAGCGGCTACTTCGTTGGCGTCCTGCCTGTTCGATGCGTTTAAATTTAAGATATCTTAACATAAATGTCAATAATTTATTTAAATAAAATTAAATATTGGTTGTAAAAATTACTTAAATAGTTGATCTATTTCAAAAGAGGCTTAAGAAGAAGCAAAAAACCCTCAAGAGAGGGTCTTTTGTTTTATGTTAATGAGGTATGTGTATGTCATGGTAATTTTGCTATTCTTGCGTCAACAACTACGCCAATGATTTTGCAGTTCCCATTAATCGGTATCATTCGATATTGTGGATTAAGAGGCTTAAGATAATGTTGTCCAGCATCGACAATGTATTGCTTAAATGTTGCTTCATTTTCCTGCTCTAACTTAGCAACAACTAATTTGCCGCTTGCTGGTGCCACTTCTGGATCTACTAAAATCATCATTCCTTCTGGGATACTTAATCCGGATTGTGATGTCATTGAATCGCCTTTCACTTCCAACCAGAAAGATTCATTAGAACAATTGACGGTAGTTTCATACCAATCATCAACGGCTTTTCTATGGTAAGGTTCCACCGCTTCACTCCAATTTCCAGCACAAACCCAGCTTATTAGTGGATATTCCCCCCTTGTTTTATTGAGTTTAAGAAATGAAACATTCGAGCTATCATCTTTTTCCCCTTTAAGGATGTATGCAGCCGAATAGCCTAAAGCAGAAGATAGAGCCAAAAGGTTATCACCTTTCGGCTCAGTATCTTCTTTTTCCCATTGAGAAATAGCAACATGCGAAACACCGACAAGCTTGCCGAGTTCTCTTTGAGTGAGCTTGAGCTCTTTTCTGCGTAATTTAATACGCTCACCGATTGTAGTTTTCATAATTAAGCTATCTTAAATCCTCTTGACTTAAGATTCCTTTAGCTCAATAATTAAAGATATCTTAAGTTGAGGTTTGAATATGTTCAAAGATGACGCTATTAAATTTTTTGGCAGTCAGCGGGCTATCGCCGAGAAACTCAACTTGTCTGATGCCGCAGTTTCTCAATGGAAAAATGTTATTCCTGAGCGAGCAGCTCTTAAGTTGAACAGAATTACTAACGGTAAACTCAAATATAATCCTGAATTATACAACAAATCTGCTGCCTAATAATTGAACTACCCACAATGAATGCACCGCCTGTGTGGGCAGTCTTACCTCTAATTTGCACAACTCATTAAGAAATTGGCAAATTCTGCGTACCGATATTTTAGGTATTCAAACTATAACCACCATCTAGGGTGATATTTATGTGTATTTATTAAATAAATTTTAACTTAAGGAAAACTTTAACAAATGGATAGCGCAACGGAACGCAAGTTTCGAGAAATGGAAAGCAAGTTAATTAAAAAACTTGTACTGAAAGGTGCACGCAATGTCGCTGAAATTATCGGGTTTCATGAGTCTCAAATTACACGCTGGCAACGACCGCAACGGATCGACGACATCAGTTTTATTGAGAAGATGGCCCGGTTCTTAGTTGCGATTGAATTCGAGACCCCGGAACACTGTAGATTAGGAATATCGCATAGCTCACCGTCTTCATAAAATACACGCTCGTTGTTCTCATCAATACACTTAAGTCTCCAATTCTGAAAACAGATTGATAAGTAAGGGTGCTGCCCATGAAAGGTCTCAATGATAATAGAGCTGTGACATTGAACACGGTCATCAACAAAAATCAGTTCAAGATTGTTATTGTCTTTAAGTACTGAGATACCACCGTGAAGTTCGGAGTCCCAAACCCTCTCATCCAGACCAAATTTCCCTAGAAAAACCAACCATAATAGGTTGGTTTTTTATAAGCTAATTAGACCAGCTTTTGCTTTACTTCGGGTTTAAAGAATATTTCTATTCTGTTATTATGCTGCTCTTACTATGTAATTAAATGCGATGTTGCGGGGACGATTTTCATTTGCAGTCGGCACAACACGAGACGCATCAAACGATAATGCTGCAAGTCGATCACGTGCACCTACACTACTCATTGGCCCTTTAGACCTTACAACGTAATCTCCGTATTCGCCTGATGTTAAAAATGCTCCAGACCTATCATCATTACCTGAAAATATTCTCCCGTTGGCTATATCCGTGCGTCCTTGTACGAATGCCGTGATATTTCTAATGGCGTCCCCCTGCAACGATAAAATCTTACGACCATTATCCACATCACGTTTCCCACTCCAGCCACGAATAAATTCCCCACGCAAATCAGGTAATTTTCCTGTGGGATATGCTGCCGCTAGTTGTGGGTAAGCTGCTTTATCAAACTCGGCTCCGTTACATTGTAACCACCCGGCTGGCGGTATGGCAGTAGGCCAAGGAATAGGAGAACCCACAGGTATATTAATTTCTTCACGCAATGAATCGACTATTTTTCGAACAAGACTTTGCGTAACAGCCAATGTATCACTATTACCAAGCACATCTGTTAGCTGAACAACACCTTTTTGTGTTAATGAAGCATCTGGAACTTTTGTTATTAATGCCCTATTTAATTGGGTGGTTAACTTAGCTATATCACCATCATCCAAAACATCATCACCAGATTGTGTCGCAATGAAATTAGCTACGACAGATGATACCGTTGACACTTGACGTAATACCTTATTTAATAAGTGAGTGGGAACATTATCTGGTGAAAATCCGGTCTGCAAACTCTGATTTACCTCATATTTTTCTTGACTCACTACATTCGCATTATCACTGATAGAAAAAGCTTTAAAATCATTCTTAGGATTCATATATTTCCTCCTTAAATTAAATAACATTACTTTATAATCAATATATTAAATTTTTGAAAAAAATAATCTTATTGCAACTCACACCAATCAAAGTCTAACTCATAAAAATAATAATTCGTCGTTATTATTCCTTATAAGGTTAACTATCTTTATATAATTAACAATAATAAGCGGTTCAATATTTTGAAATCAAAAATACATTCAGAAATATATATTTAATATATGAAAACTACTTTTCTCTTATTCCTTCTATCTATTCCTGCAATTCTTTCTGTTTTAAATTCTAAACTGAATCTTTTTGCATTTGGACACAAATATCTAAGTGACAGAATTGGGAAAAACTCCGCCTTCTAACTTATCATTTAAAGCTTTCATCAAACTTGTCTCCACCATCTAAAAAAACATCATATTATCTAATAATTTTCACAATGACATTAACTTACAGAAAAGAGCCAAGCTACCCTATCTTTACCTCAGCCCTTCCAGTTAATGAACATTGGGCGCTTGTAAAAAAGAACTCTTCACATAAGTTAACAAGTAAATCATTATATTTTTTCTTTAATACCCGCCTGTTTCAAAATTGCATTAGCAGTATGCTTAGAAACTATCGTATATGGAACACTAAATACTTTATTGGTTATATCGCTGCGCCATATTTCATGGCTACCCGTGGCGTGACTGTTTTACCAACGATTTTCCATATTCACAAAATCATTTTTATGAATGATCAGATAACCAACCTTCTGAGGTTGAAAGAATTTCAGCAAATAATGACCGGTAATAGCTTCCCATCTTACTAATTACCGGTAGTACTTCATCAATTATCCACTTATTACTTCCAGATTATTTAGCCGCTTCAATTCGTTGGGTCTCAAGCATTATCGGTGTATGGTGATGTCCAGTAACCGCGTACATGATGGTTCCAGTTACGCTTACGCGACGTCCGATAAGGCTTCGATATATATCATAGAAATCATCAGACTCGACTACCAGTTGCATAAGGTTATAATCACCCCATTCCGGAGCCCCTTTAGCGCATCCAATTGGTTTATCTGGCTGTAATACCCAATAGGTCTCAGGAGTATCCCCATTTTCCACGCTTTCGTAATTTGGCGGGCCAGGATAGGTGATCTGTAATAATGTGCCATCAAGAGTAATTTTTTGCCTCTCTTTATAGCAGTTCTCTGTTGTTTTAACCGCAGCAATCTTTCTGTACATTTCAGATGACCGTTGATACCAGTCTTGAAGGCATGAAACTACTGCGCATTTCTCGCGAAGTTTCCAATTCTGTTTTACCAGAGCCTTAAAGTCTGCATTGTTGTCTGTAACCAGTTTGGCTTGAAGATAATCAACATATAGCTTGTCGTCAGCTTGAGATAATGCTGGGGTCGAGCAGATTAACTTCTCAGCCTTACTGGTAGCCTTTGCGCAATCAAAGCTCGCGCCGAATGATAGAAATGACACACCACACAGTATTAATGCCAAAAAGCCTATTAGTGTTCTCATGCGCTACTCCTATTAGTGTTTTTCAGCATTATTGTAAATAAATCAAAGTTAAAATCACAACCTAAATTTTTTCTAACTTACCATTCTCTCCTCAGGAGACTAATTGTATTTTCAACTCTTGATCTCCTTAACGTTATCATGACCTTCTCTGCCCGATCCTACACGACTGTGAGTCATCTGAGCTCATCTATTTATTCCCGCGCTGCGGAATTGGATAAGTTCGTCAAGCACCACTGATCTGATGTTGAAATTAAAAAATCCGAGTCCTGTTAAATACAGAACTCAGACTTTAATAGCAATTTGATTTAAAAAATTCAGTTTTTGATGTCAATTAAAAAATAAGAAACATTTACCTTTGTACTGTAAATTATATATCAATATCCTATTGCAAACCAATACGCAGAGATCTCAGTCTGATATGCCCAATAACTAAACCCTGTTACAGATAATTGTCTGGCAACAACATTATATGATGATTGTAGGTGGGATTTATTACTCAATGTTAACAAAACATTTACACAAGCATTGGGAAACTGAATAGGAAAATTAACTTGTGTATCATATGCTGCCCAGTTCACAATCCCCCACTGATAAATCACCCCTGTACTCCCACATTTCCACCAACCATTCACAGATTTCAAAGCTGTATTTTTATTTCCTTTAGCATTAACCAATCTATCTACTTCTGATTTTGTATACCCCCCAATAACCTTACCAGAAGGTTCATTTAATGTGTTATATTCTTTAGCCCACTCTGTCCATGGATTATTACCAAATTGGCTACGTGTATATATTCGACTGCTATTATAGACAAAATAGCGTTGAATTACTCCTGCGGCTTTCAACACAATAAGCGAGCCAGCTAGCAATTCAGGATAATTAAAGCCATTTTTGGCATATTCATGATACTTTTGATAATATACCCCAGGTGTTGTGATGTTATTCAAATTCGCATTATCACCTACACTAATAGCCTGTTTATCAAAAATATCTTGAGAAGTAATAGTGATATCCTCAGACAGCACTTTACCATTAATTTTTCGAGTATTAGATACTCCGGCATTAATGTTTTCATTCAATGAATTTATTATTTCTTGAGCAAGCTTTTGCGTAACAGCTAATATATCACTATCACCCATTACATCAGTAATTTGAACAACGCCTTTTTGTGTTAATGAAGCATTTAGAACTTCTGTTATGATTTTTTGTTTTAAAGCCTTACTTAATTGTTCGGTCAGTTTAACTACATCTCCATCATCCAGAATATCATTACCAGATTGTGTCGCGATAAAATTAGCTACCACAGATGATATTGTTGAAGACTGACATAATACCTTATTTAAAAAGTCAACGGAAACATTATCCGATAGAAATCCAGTCTGCAAACTCTGATTTTCTTCATACTGTTCTTGATTTACTACATTAATATTTTCATTAATAGAAAAAGGCTTAAAATCATTCTTAGTACTCATATATACTCCTTAAATTAAATAGCATTGTCTATATATTCAATTATTATTAAAATAATCATTAATAATTTACCACCACCCTGATTTAACTCATAAAAATAATAATAAAATATTCTTATGGCTTAGGATAATAATTATTTTTATATAATTAGCAGCAATAATAAATTCAGGACATTTCACACGAAAATATATCCAAATAATTTATATTCAACATCCGAAGTTATTTCCTCCCTTGCATTGTTTACTGAAATTTTTTATGTTTCATATTCCGGACTAAATCTTTCAAAATTTTAACTTTAGAATCAATAAAACTACTGTATGAATGGCCTGTTTATTCAGGCCACTTTTATTATTTTGGTTGTTCCGGCCACTCAATATCGGGAACCTGTGAAATATCAACCCTGTTCAGCATGACTCTGTATTTCTTCCATACTGATAAAGCTGTTTCCTCTTCTTTAGTCGCAATTCCTAAATCAACAGCATCTTGTAATGGCGCTATCTGCTGGCTGGCCTCTACAATAAATTGTTGTTTTTTACTTTCAGCACGCTGCTGCAATTCATCTTTTGTTGGTGGAGGAATATCGGCCCATTCCGGTAAACCATTTTGACCTGCTATACGATATTTTCCCTCTGGTACATTATTGGCTGCGTATTCTTGATAAATATCAATACTAACCTCCATAATATCATCGGGCAACGAACCAGAAGCAATATAATTTTCTTTTAATTCTATTGGGTAGAATGCATTTGTTTTTGCGCTATAAAAATACATAATTAATATCCTATCGCCAAATATCTCACTAAATTACTTGATAGCTCGTGTATAGAATTTCTGCACGTCACAATAAATTGACTTGCAGAAATAGGCATAGCAGCAACCCCTGATCCATAATTACCAAAATCAGGATATGTTGCAACAATCTGAAAACAAGCATTAGGAAATGGAATCGTGAAATTTCTGTAATCATTTATATTCATAGCGCCGCTTGCTTGCCCCCACTGAATAATTATTCCAGTATCACCACATTTCCACCAACCGTTCACAACTTTGTTAGCAGTATTCACATTAAGATTACAACACTTGGCAATTTTTTGTTCTAATACGCTTTTAAATTGTGCTGTGATTTTAGTTACATTACCATCATCCAAAACATCAGTGCCAGATTCTGTCGCAATAAAATCAGCTACAGCAGATGATATAGTTGATGCTTGACGTAATATTTTATTTAATATGTGATTAGGAATATATTGATTGTCTAGAAACCCAACCAGCAAATTCGGATATGTTTCATAGCTTTGTTGACTGGGTACATTAGCGTTACTACTGATAGCAAAAGCTTTAAAATCATTTTTTGCACTCATATACATTTCCTTAAATTAAATAACATTATTTCATAATAAATATATTGAACTATCACTAAAGATGATTTCTCACAATTCACATCGATAATAGTCTAGTTTATAAAAACAATAATGAAATATTTTTATAACTAAAATGAGTAACTATTTTTATATAATTGGCAATAATAAATAACCCAACACGTTGCAATAAAAATATCCCCAAACTCATTATATTCAACATGAGAAATCAATCTTTTCTACATCTTTCTTTTTATTCAATTCTTTTTATTTTAAATTATAAACGTACTCTTCATGTTAGCTGTTACAGCCATTCAATATCATAAGCCGGTGAAATATCTATCCGACTCAGTAATACCTTATACTTTTGCAAAGTTGTTAACGGAAATTTTTTCTTATCACTTTCCATATTATTCACATATAGCCAAAATCCATATTTAAATTCTGGCTATATTCTTAGGACACTCACTGAGAGATTACTACCTGAATTAGCATCATACGAGCCAATAAATAGATGCTAGTCTAATACTCTCAAAATAATAATTTATTATTATCTTATACACCTAAATAAATTACCGGTATCATACTGACATTTAATGGGCGGTTTTCGTCTGCCGTTGGTACGACCTTTGATGCATCAAAAGTGGCATAGGCTGAATATCCATGATTACTATTAGAATTAGTTCCCGCAGCAATGACTGTAGCAGTACTCAGAACACCATAAAATGCGCCACTAGTACGAGTAAAAAGCCCATGCCCCTGCCATCCCACATTACCTGTAATATTTCTAATCGCATCGCCCTGTATCACACCAGGTTGCAAACCGGCGCGCACAAATACCCCTCGCCCATCAACAAACAGATTAGGGAGATTAATTTTATCACCACTTTGTTTAATTCCCCATGCCGCCTTATATGCATCGGATAAATTATTCAACGCCCGACCAACAGTTGACTCAATCGCATAATCAGCCCCATTCGCAATATATTCTCCTTTAGCTAAATCTGATGCTGGATGTGCAGATAAATAGATATCACCCGACCGCTTAGCACCGACATAAAAAATTTTGCTTAATTGCGCAGTAAGTTTGGCTATATCACCATCATCCAAAACATCCTCGCCAGATTGTTCCGCAATAAAATTAGCCACGACAGACGTCATTATTGACGTTTGACGTAATACTTTATTTAACACATGAGTGGGAACACTATATGGTGGAAATCCAGTCGACAATTCCGGAGTCTCTTCATATAGTTGCTGGCTTACTACATTAGCATTATTACTAGTAGAAAAAGCTTTAAAATCATTTTTTACGCTCATATATTCCCCTTAGGTTAATTAATATTATTTTATAATTAACGTATAAAGTTATTATTTGGCTTAAATAGGCAATTCAATATCAAAGAATTACTCTTATCTCCCCCCCTTTAATTTCCTATTACAATTTTCCTATTTCAAGCTCCAGACGGAGTCTCTCAGTATCTTTCCCTCCAATATCAACAAAACTATTGTATGAATGACCTGTTTATTCAGACCATTTCTTCATTATTTTGGCTGCTCCGGCCATTCAACATCAGGAGCTAATGAAATATCAACTTT
The DNA here is from genome assembly GCF_020387775.1 of Photorhabdus antumapuensis. Lineage (NCBI taxonomy): Bacteria > Pseudomonadati > Pseudomonadota > Gammaproteobacteria > Enterobacterales > Morganellaceae > Photorhabdus > Photorhabdus antumapuensis. Next base: position 38,777 of record NZ_JAHZMK010000041.1, on the reverse strand, counting down.
GCTCAACATTACCCTATATTTCTTCCATTCCAGTAGAACTGTTTTTTCTGCTTCGGTGGCAATGCCTAAATCAACAGCGTCTTGTAGTGGAGCGACAAGATTATTGGCTTTAATCAATAACTGAAACTTCTCATGTTCTGCTTGCTGTATTAATTTCTCTTTATCAGTAACATAAATATTATCAGATTCTACTTCCGTATTCTCCCCAACAGCCTTGTCAGAAGGTTTATTCAACGAGTTATATTCTTGCGCCCAAGGCGTCCATGGATTATCATGAAATTGGCTACGTGTATATACCCGACTGCTATTATAAACAAAATAGCGTTGAATAACCCCAGCCGCTTTCAACACAATAAGCGAACCAGCAAGCGGTTCAGGGTAATTGACGCCATTTTTGGCATGAGCATTATAATCCTGATAATAAATTCCTGGTGTTTTACAGTAATCCAAATTTACGTTATCACCTAAACTAATCGCCTGCCCACCCAAAATATCCTGAGAAGTAATAGTGACATCCGTAGATAAAGATTTTCCATTCACCTTGCGGACCCCTGCAATATATCGAGAATCAGAGTCTATTTTTGTATATGAGCCAATATCCTCAGCAGTAGGTTTATTCAACGTATTATATTCTCTAGTCCAAGGTGTCCACGGATTATCATGAAACTGACTACGTGTATATACCCGGCTGCTATTATAGACAAAGTAACGTTGAACGGTCCCAGCCGATTTCAATACAACAAGAGAACCTGCGAGAAATTCAGGGTAATTAAGGCCATTTTTGGCATGAGCATCATACTCTTGATGATAAATTCCCGGTGTTTTGTAGCTATTCAAATCCGCCTTATCACCTAAACTAATCGCCTGCCCACCCAAAATATCCTGAGAAGTAATAGTGATATCCTCAGACAGTGCTTTCCCATTGATTTTTCGGGTATTAGGTACTTTAGTATTAATACTTTCACGCAATGAATTTACTATTTCCTGAGCCAGCTTTTGCGTAACAGCTAATGTGTCACTATCGCCCATCACATTAGTAAGCTGAACAACGCCCTTTTGTGTTAATGAGGCATTTGGAATTTCTGTTGTGATTTTCTGTTTTAAAGCCTTACTTAATTGCTCGGTAAGTTTCGCTACATCTCCATCATCCAAAATATCACTACCAGATTGTGTCGCAATAAAATTGGCTACGACAGATGCGATTGTTGATGATTGACGTAATACCTTGTTTAACAGATTAATAGGAATATTATCTGGTGGAAATCCAGTCTGCAAACTCTGGTCTTGCTCATAGTTATCTTGACTCGCTACATTAGCATTATTACTAATAGAAAAAGCCTTAAAATCATTTCTGGCACTCATACATACTCCTTAGATTAAATCTCATTAGCTATAATCAATATATTGAACTATTATTAAAATAATCCATCATAATTTACGGCAGCCATAGTTTAATCCATAAAAATAATAACAAAACGTTCTTCTAACTTAGAAGAATAATTATTTTTATATAATTAGCAGCAAGAAAAAACCAACAAATTTACACGAAAACATATCCAAGCCATTTATATTCAACCCCTGAAATTATTTCCTCCACTTCATTGTTTACTGCAATTTCTTATATTTCATATTCCGGACTAAATCTTTCAACATTTTAATTCCAGAATAAATAAAGCCACTGTATAAATGGCCTGTTTATTCAAGTCACTTTGGTTGCTCTGGCCATTCAATATTGGGAGCTTGCGAAATATCAATCCTATTCAGCATTACTCTGTACTCTTTCCATATTATTAAAGCTGCTTTTTCCATTTGAGTCGCAATACCTAAATCAACAGCATCTTGTGGTGGTATTACTTTCTTGCTTACAGTGAATAAAAGTCACAGCTTCTCATAGTAAACGCAACATCATTAAGCTAAAAATAAATAAATTCGCATTACTTTAAATAATTCATTAGGTATTTTATCATCCAAAATATTTCGGGGTAATTATTTTATTGAGTTTACTGATAATCCTGAAATGCTACCATCAATCACTTTCCTTCATTTTTTCTTTATAAATTAATTTACAAATTCTCTCATAAAAAAAGAGAGCTCTTGATATCCCTTCAAATGATTAACCATCTATTTATACCCTTCATCTTTCAAGCTGCTGCTTTGTTGGCTGCTTTCACTCACCCCAGTCACATAGTTATCTATGCTCCTGGGGATTCATTCACTTGCCGCCGCGCTGCGGCTCGAAATCCAATAGGTATATTACTTATTTTTTGTTAAATTAACCGGTTAATCTATTCTCTTATTTCCTGATTTCTTTTTAATTTTTTACTAATAGTTGATGGGCGTCAGTGCATTTTACTTTGGAAAAGAACAGATGCTAAGGTAATAGCAACTAACCTCCCTCCTGAAAATGCACTTATTAGTTTAGCCGAATCCATTTGTTATTAATAATCCAATGAGTTAAGAATTCATTTCTTCAATAAAGCAACTTCATCCGCATTTTTCTGGCACAACAGAGTAAGATTAGTAATAGAACGGGTAAGATTATCTATAGTACTCTCCAGCCTTTTAACATCCATTTCCAGTTGCTTATTTTTTATATCCAATGCACCCATTCTTGTCAATTCAGCATATAATTGCTGACCATTCACCGCCTCCGTACTGTTCCTAGAAATATCCCCAGCAGCAACATTCACAATCTTACGTTGATTACCCGGCCTTCCTACAGAAACAACGTTCGATTTGCTGGCAACAGCATTTGCACCTAATGCAATGCTCCCACTTGCTGTTACAGAGGCGTTTTGACCAATCGCAATTCCCTGAGACGCACTAACACTAACCTTTTGCCCCACGACAATAGCAGACGGAGAGCTGGATCTAGAGTCTGATCCTAATACAATACTCCTACTTCCTGTTACAGAGGAGTTTTGACCAATCACAATTGCCTGAGACCCACTGGCCGAAACATTTTGCCCCAGAGCAATAGAAGACGAGCCGCTGGATACAGAGCCATCTCCTAATGCAACGCTCGAACTTCCTGTTGCAGAGGAATTTTGACTAATTGCTACTGCCTGACTCCCCCTGGCAATAGCTTTTTTCCCCAGAGCAATAGCAGCCGAACCGCTGGATATAGAGTCTGATCCCAATGCAACACTCGAATTTCCTGTTGCAGTAGAGTTTTGACTAATTGCTACCGCCTGAACCCCGCTAGCAACAACCTTTTGCCCCAGGGTAATAGAAGCTGAACCACTGGATATAGAATCAGCACCAATCGCAATTGGCCATATGACTTTATCATCCTCATTCTCTTTATCCTCTTTTCTACCCGCCAGTTGATTTTGCCCAATAGCAATAGCAGCCTCGCTAATTGATTTAGAAGTTAGTGGTGAAGCACCAATTGCTATAGCATATATTGCTGGTGCTTCTGCATTCCCCACAACAACTGAATCTTTACCAACTGTTTGATCGGTTATATTCATATTATCTGTAGACATAGATACCCCTTAATTCAGAAATTAAATTACTATATACCCGTTATCTTTCAAGTTGCCTCTTTGTTGGCTGCACTCACTCACCCCGGTCACATAGTTATCTATGCTCCCGGGGATTCGCTCCCTTGCCGTCGCGATGCATCTTGAAATCCATAAGGCATAACTTATTACTGGATTAATAAAACCAGAAATATAACGTAGTATTGAACGTCACGGATAATTAAATTTCATATAATGATTTTTCTATATTTTTCATCATGAAATATTAAATCAACTTAACAGAATCTCAAAATATCATTATAACCTCCACTTTTTTACGCAAGTTTAAATTGACACCAAAAGTCGATAAACATAATATTATACAAAAAATCCAGTTTGTAAATAAATTAAAACCATAGGATTGTGAAATATATTTCATGGGATGCCATTTTAGATAATTAATTTGAACCAAGACACCAAACGTCATATGCGTAGATTTAATGGCATACTGAAAGGGCATTTTGAGATATATCTCAATGAATGTGAGTAGATATTTAACACACCCGGTATAAAAAACCAATTACACATTTTAAAACAAATAGTTGAGGGAAAAATATAATCATCACCTAAGGTAGTCCTGTAATTTTTATATTAATATATCCTTCATCTTTCAAGCTGCTGCTTTGTTGGCTGCTTTCACTCACCCCAGTCACATAGTTATCTATGCTCCTGGGGATTCGCTCACTTGCCGCCGCGCTGCAACTCGAAATCTATTAGGTATAGTCTACAGTAACCCAGTCTATAAAAATGATAATGAAGTTTTATTATAGATTAAAAATAGACTGTTTTTAATCTGACAAAAATAAATAACCTCAATAAGATCCCATCAAAAATACATCCAAAATAATTATATTCAACATATGAAATTATTATTCTCTTATCTCTTTTATTTTAATTAGTCTGCCCAGAGAAATAATAATAAACGACGCCTATTCATAAAAATATTTTAACAGCACTGAACCAATACTCACGCCCCTTCCTTTGTTTTCGCCGGATCGCTATTAGCTTTTATTTCCGATTGTTTATAGCGCGTAACACAGATGAATAGCAATAAGTCAATAAACCCTTTCAGTACAACTTTGCCTGACCAGATTTATATCAAACTGATAAATCACCTGACTCAGATTGTTCAGCTATGTACCCTATAACTCTCCTCTGCAAGATACACTCACCTCATCACCTCAAGCACCATGCAAAATTATTTTAATCTTTAAAATAATTTTTAAAAACCACTTGACTCTGAAGTTTTTCTGATTAAAATCGCAGCCACAATTTAGATTTTCGTGAAACAAATCACATTTTACCAATAAAGAGAGTTCATCATGAAATCTGTTACATCTTTCATCTCAAGTGTTCATAGTGTTGTTGTCTACCTCTCAACATCTCGCTTTCTGTAAGTATGCTTTTCAACCGATGCGTGAAAGGCCAGTTTCCGGGCTGGCTTTTATTAGATTAAAAGATTCAATATTAAAGGGAAATAAACAATCGATAAATAAAAACCTTATCACTAAATCATATATTCTCAGCCTAATAGCCAAGAATATATGAAATAACAACCAACAGATATTAATAATTCAATGCATCGAGAAGTCGTTTCTTCAATAATGCGACATCATCCACACTATTCTGAACCAGCAGAGTAAGATTAGCTACATCACTTTCCAGAGATTGAATCTTCTCTTCCAATTCTTTATTCTTTGCATCCAATAATATATCAACCCTTGCCGATTCAGCATATAGCTGCTGACCATTAACCGCCTCAGTACTGTGATTTGAAATATCTCCAGCCGCAACATGTATAATCTTACGTTCATGGCCGGTTTTTCCTACAGAAACAACATTCGGTTTATTAGCAATAGAATCCGCACCTAATGCAATGCTCCCTTTTTCTGTTGCAGAAGAGTGTTGACCAATTGCCACGGCCTGAGCCGCACTAGCCGTCACCTTTTGTCCCAAAGCGATAGAAGCCAGGCCGTTGGATACAGAATCAGCACCAATCGCAATCGGCCAAACGACTTTCGTATCACCTTGTTTACCCGCAATTTGATTTTGCCCAATGGCGATAGCCGCTTCACTGATTGTTTTAGAATTTCGGGGTGAAGCACCAATTGCGATAGAATGCACTGCTGGCGCTTCTGCATGTCCAAGTACAACTGAATCCTTACCTGTTGTTTGTTCAGCTACATTGGTATTTTCAATAGACATATTAAACCTCTTAATTTATAAATTAAATAACCATGCGTTGTTTGAAACTTAATAAAATATTCAACAGAATATAATATAAATTACGTGAGCTTATTTCACATATTAAAACTTAAATTAACGTTATATTTTTTCCACTGACAATATTAGATGTAAATCCCAACTTGTAAATAAATTAAAATTATTGGATGGTGTAATACATTGCATGGAATTTATTTAATGCATTATCAAGCTTTATGGAATATAAATCTTACCAAACGAAACATCATGTTATTTAACCATTAGTTTATTGTTCACAACTTAAATAATAAATTAATTCAAAAATAATAAAATAAGGATTAGGCCAATTTGCAAACAATAGTAATAGATTTTCATCTACCTGATACAGTCACCATGAAGAATTTACTGATTAGTTAAACTTTATCTGATGTGATAATCGGAGAATACATAGAAAATTCACGAATGTTACTGATTCGTTTTTCCATAAATACTTGTCTGAAATTTAATATTTCAATGTCTTACGGGACGCATTTCACTCACAGTATCCGCCAGTTCAATTAATTCAACAGGGTAATCTTGTCCGGTAATAATCACTGTCTGATTAATTGGCCGTTCGTTTAATGCCTTGATAATTTCGTCTAGCAATAGATAACCATTATTTATCACACAAACCAATTCACCAAGCACTACCAATGATAATTCAGGATCACGCATCATGCGCTTCGCATGCTGCCAAACCTCAGTACAAGCGGCAATATCCTTAGCACGATTTTGCATTTCTCCAACCAAGTTCATTGATATTAGTTGAAACTCCACCCCATGCTGCTGCAACAAAACACGCTCACCAGCTGACCATTCATTCCTAATAAATTGGATAACACCGGCCTTTAATCCATGACCCAATGCTCGTGCAACCGTTCCCATTGCTGCGGTAGTTTTCCCGTTGCCATCACCGGTATAAATAATGACAATCCCCCGGTTTTCCTGAGCGGCTGCAACTTGTGCCATAAATCTCTCTTTTTGCCGCTGTTTTCTCTGTTTATATCGCTCCTCACTCATTTGTCCGGCTCCAACATGTTAGTCAGTCAAAGAACGACTGTTTGTTTTGTTTGTATTCGCTTGAGATGACTCAGAAAATAATGTTTCTACCACCCGATCAACTTGTTGACGATCTTGACTGACCAACGATTGCATTAATCGCTCATTAGTGAAAAACCGCTCCCAAAAGTGACGACGTGCCGCCAAATGATGAAAATGTCGTTTTACCCGCAGGCGAAGTGTTCCACCGTAAGCGGCCAGACGACCAAGATGCATTGGTAACAACCGTTCGAGTTTTTCACGCCATAATCTGACCAATACCGGCGCATTACCCCCAGAGGAGATAGCAATCACCAGCGGCGAGCGATCAATCACTGACGGTGTGATAAAACTGGCTTGCTGTGGTTCATCCACCACATTGCAGAAAATACGGCGTTCCGTTGCACAATCACTCACATAGCCATTCACCGCTGCATCATTAGTGGCAGCGATAACCAGCCAACAACGCTCAAGCCAGTGAGGCTCAAACTCACCGCGAATCAGTGCTACTTGACCAGCCTCTTCCCATATCTTAAATTGCGGGGTAAATTCCCGCGCATTAACTAGTAGATGTGCGCCAGCATCTAATAACAGACGCGCTTTACGCTCGGCTACCTGACCTCCTCCAACCAGCAGACAGGTTTTATCCCGGATCTGACAAAACATCGGTAAATAATCCAACATAAGTCTCCTCCTACAGTTAACGTACACCACCCGGTATCATGATCAGCAAATGCTGATTCTCACCACCAAAGATCCACCCTTGGATAAGTTCACCACACAATGCCGGACAACACGTTTCAGCCATAACCAAATACCTGACGTAACGCCGATACCAGACGGCGATTATCATGCTCGCCCTTGATGGCGACCCGATAATGAGCAGCATTCAAGCCCGGATAATTAGCACAATGGCGAATCAATATTCTCTGTTTCAGCAATGCTTGTTGAAGATCGATTTCCGCACGCAGACAACGCAGGAAGATATAATTTGCCGAGGGAGGCCAAACACGCAATGCCGGTAACATGACCAATGCCTGATAAAGCCAACGTTGTTGCTCAGCTAACCAGCCGTGTGTTGCTTGAATGTAAGCGTTATCATTAAGAACAATTTCACCCGCTAACGCCGCGAAAGCATTAATCGTCCACGGCTCCCGCCAACATTTCATTGTCCTGATACCCGCGATATCACCGCTGACCAGATAACCAAGGCGCAACCCCGGAATAGCAAAAAATTTCGTTAGTGAACGCAGAATATAAAGACGAGGAAAATGCGCTATCTGAGGAATAAATCCAGCAGTGTCCGGGAGAAAATCGATAAACGCCTCATCAACAATCAACGCAATATTATGCTGACGGCAACGTTCAAATATCGCCTGCAATAGCACAGCATCTGGCATCAACCCCGTCGGATTGTTCGGTGTCGCAAGAAACAAACAGTCAGGGCGATAGCGCTCTAATGCCATCAACAAGCGTTCATCAGGTTGATAGCTATCAGCTTCACTCATCACATACTCATCAATCTGGCAATCCACTCGCTGCAAGGCGCGCCGATATTCAGCAAATCCCGGTATCAACAATATGGCTCGGCGCGGCTTAAGATAATTCACCACAGCATAAATCAATTCAGTCGCACCATTACCTGCGATCAAGTTTTCAATAGAACAATGATGAGCTTGCGCTAACGCGGCATGTAACCGGCGATATTCTGTATCAGGATAGTACTCTGCGCATTGCAATTGGTCGATAATGGCCGTTTTCAGGGATTCCGGCATTCCTAACGGATTGATATTTGCGCTGAAATCAATCATTTCTTCGACTGTAACACCAATTTTCAGCGCCATTTCCAGCACATTACCGCCATGTTCGCTCATCAAATATTATCCCCAGATGTTAAACAGAGAATCAGAGTGCCATCAGTGATGGAACGGCAGACAGTAACAAACGATCCCGGCTAAAAGCCAGTGTCTCCCGCAAACGTACCACATCACCAATCACAATCAATGCAGGTGCAGTCAATCCCTGAGCTGCTACCCGTTGAGCCAGAGTTAGCAGAGTTGCGCTGGCAACCTGCTGTTGCTGATGGCTGGCATACATCACAACCGCCGCCGGCGTTGTCGGCGCTTTACCGCCTGCGATCAGTTGCTCACAAATACTCGCCAGTTGAGTCATTCCCATCAGGATCACCAGCGTGCCTTCCAGCTTTGCCAGCGTCGCCCAATCTTGTGATTCATTTCCCTGACGCAGGTGGCCGGTAATAACATGAAAACCTGAGGCATAATCACGATGGGTGACCGGTATCCCGGCACAAGCCAGACCACCAATGGATGAACTGATGCCCGGTACCACTTCAAAGGGGATTTTCGCCAGTGCTAAAGCTTCCGCTTCTTCACCGCCACGCCCAAACACATAAGGATCTCCCCCTTTCAACCGAACAACATTTAACCCTTGTTGCGCACACTCTACCAAGATTTGATTAATTTGCCGTTGCGGCACTGGGTGATAGTTCGGCGTTTTGCCGACATTAATCATTTTGCAGTCATCAGGTGCTTCGGATAACAGGTCCGGGCTGACTAATCGATCATACACCAGCGCCTCAGCCTGACGGATACAATGTAATCCTCTGACAGTAATCAGCGCCGCATCGCCGGGGCCGGCACCTACCAACCAAACTTTTCCGCTATTCATCATTTTTTTCACCCTTAACGAAAGTCTGTTGGAAGATATATAACCGATAGCCAGCAATACGATCTGGTGTGAGATCAATAATTCTTCATTTTTATTAATGTATTGATGATAACCATCTGTCCTGACACATTGCAGCTTTATCTGCTTGTTTCTCTTAGCAACTTCGCACTGTATCTTGTATCTACGCCATTTTTATTATAATCCCTAATGTTTTTGTGACTACAGTTGACTTTTCAACCAAATTGACGATATTTAATACTGATTGATAAAAAAAAATGCCAACATACGCCTTATTGCAGACAAGAGGCGTAGCGATGGAAGCCAAGGAATTATTCAGTGTCGGTATTGACATCGGCACCACCACCACACAAGTGATCTTTTCGCGTCTGTCACTGGTAAACCGCGCAGCGGTATCACAAGTGCCACGCTACGAGTTTGTTAGCCGCAAGATTATCTGGCAAAGCCCGGTGTTATTTACCCCGGTGGATTTCGCCGGACAATTACGTGAAGACGAACTGTTCAGTCTGATCCAGGCACAATATCAGGCCGCAAACATCGATCTGGAAAGTATTGATTCCGGCGCGGTGATCATTACCGGTGAAACCGCGAAAACATGCAATGCACGTCCTGCAATTATGACGCTGGCACAAAAATTAGGGGATTTTGTTGTCGCAACAGCGGGGCCACATTTGGAATCGGTGATTGCCGGTTTGGGCTCCGGCGCTCAAGCACTTTCACAGCAAAAAATGGCCAGAGTGCTCAACATTGACATCGGCGGCGGCACAGCCAATTATGCGCTCTTTGATGCCGGGCGACTTATCGCCTCCGCTTGCTTAAATGTCGGCGGCCGCTTATTGGAGACCGATCTCCAAGGGAAAGTTTTACGGGCACATCCGCCCGGAGCACTCATCGTTGATTCACTATTTGGTGAAAACACAGATATTCAACATCTGACTGCCATGCAATTACAACAAATTGCTACGCGAATGTCACAATTGCTATGGGAAGTCGTCACCGGGCAACTCACACCTCTGGCACAACAATTACTAATGACCGAGCCGCTGCCAAACTGTGATGAACTCTACGCGGTCACCCTCTCCGGCGGGGTAGGAGAATGTTATCGTGAAGCCTCGGATCATGATCTATTCCGTTTTCACGATTTAGGGCCGCTGCTGGCCCAAGCTATCCATCGTGATAATGATTTCGCCAAACTGCCGCTGCAAGTGCCAAAACAAACCGTGCGCGCTACAGTGATTGGTGCCGGTGCTCATACATTATCGTTATCCGGTAGCACTATCTGGCTCGATACACTATCACTACCACTGCGCAATATTCCCGTCGTCCATCCTGACACAGAAGCCACTGAATCACTGGCAGAAGCCTGGCAACATGCACTCACACAAATGGATCTGAATGCCGAGCAAGATCTCTATGCATTGGCCCTACCCGACGCCCTGCCGGTGAATTATGCCGCCGTGCAGACATGCATTACCGCTTTACAGAACTTTGCCGGGCGCTATCCCTCTCCTCACCCGTTGCTCATCGTCGCGGGTCAAGATTTTGGTAAAGCATTGGGTATGCTGCTACATCCTCTGATGGGAGAACGGCCACTAGCGGTTATTGATGAAGTTATCACCCGCACCGGGGATTATATCGACATTGGCACACCACTATTTAACGGCACTGTCGTTCCCGTCACTATCAAATCACTGGCTTTTCCTTCCTGAGAGAGCGTAAACATGAAATTGAAAACTCAGCTTTTTGGTAAGACCTATCAGTTTAAAGATGTCAAACAGGTGCTGGCAATGGCTAACGAATTGCGTTCCGGGGATGTGCTAGCCGGGGTAGCGGCCGAAAGTTCCCAACAACGTGTAGCGGCTAAACATGTCCTCTCGGAAATGACAATTGCGGATATTCGCATGAATCCAATCATTCCTTATGAAGAGGATTGCGTGACTCGCATTATTCAGGATGACATTAATGAAATTGCCTATGCCCGCATAAAAAATTGGCGCATCGGCGAACTGCGTGAATATATATTGAGCGATGACACCAGCGTGGATGATATTGCCTTTCTGCGTAAAGGGATCAGTTCCGAAGTCGTTGCCGCCGTGGCAAAAATCAGCTCCAATGCAGACCTGATCTATGGCGCGAAAAAAATGCCGGTGATCAAAAAAGCCAATACCACCATTGGAACGCCGGGAACGTTCAGTGCCCGGCTGCAACCTAACGATACCCGCGACGATGTACAAAGTATTCTGGCCCAGATTTACGAAGGGCTCTCATTTGGCGTTGGTGATGCCGTCATCGGCGTCAACCCGGTAACCGACGATGTAGAAAACCTCACCCGCGTACTGGATACCATCTATGAGGTAATCGACAAATTCTCTATCCCAACCCAAGGCTGTGTCTTAGCCCATGTCACCACCCAGATAGAAGCCATTAAACGTGGAGCACCGGGTGGTTTGATCTTCCAAAGTATCTGCGGCAGTGAAAAAGGGCTAAAAGAGTTTGGCGTAGAATTGGCTATGTTGGATGAAGCGCGTGCCATTGGCGCGGAATATTGCCGTCTTGCTGGCGATAACTGCCTGTATCTTGAAACTGGGCAAGGCTCAGCGCTCTCCGCCGGTGCTCACTTTGGCGCTGATCAAGTGACAATGGAGGCACGAAACTACGGTTTGGCACGTCACTATGATCCATTTCTGGTGAATACCGTTGTCGGTTTTATCGGGCCGGAATACCTCTACAATGATCGCCAGATTATCCGAGCCGGACTGGAAGACCACTTTATGGGGAAACTCAGCGGCGTCTCAATGGGATGTGACTGCTGCTATACCAATCATGCAGATTCCGATCAAAACCAGAATGAAAACCTGATGATCCTGCTGGCAACCGCAGGGTGTAATTTCATCATGGGAATGCCGCTCGGTGATGACATTATGCTCAATTACCAGACATCTGCTTTCCACGATACCGCCACTATCCGCCATCTGCTCAATCTACGCCCATCACCAGAGTTTGAACGCTGGCTGGAACAGATGGGGCTGATGGCAAATGGCCGCTTAACATCACGTGCAGGCGATGCATCGTTCTTTTTCTGATGCTTTGTTGAGATAAATCACATGAACCAAAAACAAATTGAAGAAAATATAAGCAATGTGGTGTCTGATCAGGAACCACATGCATCTCCTGAAATCATTGACGAAACTGAAAGCAGTACGCCGGATTTAGGCTCTTTAGAAGCCAAACAGTGGATCGGTGTCCAAAACCCGAACCGTATAGAAGTCTTACAGGAATTACGCCGTAGCACCGTGGCGAGAGTGGGTACCGGCCGCAGCGGTCCACGCCCACGCACTCAGGCATTACTGCGTTTTCAAGCTGATCACTCCCGCTCTAAAGATACGGTGTTAAAAGAAGTCCCGACTGAATGGATAGAAAAACAAGGATTGCTAGAAGTGCAATCTCAAATCAGTGATAAAAATCTCTATCTGACTCGTCCGGATCTGGGGAGGAAGCTTAGTGCCAATGCGGTAGAAATCTTGTTGACACAATGTAAAACAGGTTCTGATGTACAGGTTGTCATCTCCGATGGGCTTTCTACTGATGCCATTATCACCAACTACCAAGATCTTGTGCCACCACTGTTAAAAGGGTTGGAACAAGCAGGAATGTGCATCGGCACCCCGTTTTTTGTGCGCTATGGTCGCGTTAAAATCGAAGATCAAATTGGCGAGTTACTAAAAGCTAAAGTGGTTGTCTTACTGATTGGAGAACGCCCCGGATTAGGGCAATCGGAAAGTCTCTCCTGCTATGCCGTTTACCAGCCGACGGTAGAGAAAACCGTTGAAGCTGACCGTACTTGTATCTCTAATATTCACCGTGGCGGCACACCGCCAATCGAAGCCGCGGCAATTATCGTCGATTTAGCTAAAAATATGCTGGAACAACAAGCCTCCGGCATTGCGCTTAGTCGTTGATAGAAGGTGGATATATACATACACGGAGCAAAAGAATATGGCTAATATTCAATTTATTACAGACGAGCATGGCAAAAAACAAGCCGTTATTTTGCCAATGGACGAGTACGAAAGACTATTGGCAGCTGCGGATCATGATGAAAATTATCAAATTATTCCCTATACAGCGGGACCAAATGACGATGAAACTATTCCTCATGAAGTCGTTTCTATCATGGTAGACGATGAAGTTTCACTACAAGCCGCTTGGCGCATTTATCGTGGACTATCACAAGCTGAGGTAGCGGAAAAACTGGGTATAAAACAAGCTGCCGTTTCTCAGTTTGAGAAATCAGATCGCCCACGCAAAGCAACGATTGAAAAATTAACGGATTTATATGATTGCCGAATAAGTCAACTAGTGCTCGACTGATTAAAGTTAGTAAAAAGACCGGTATATACCTAATAGATTTCGAGTTGCATCGCGACGGCAAGGGAGCGAATCCCCGGGAGCATAGAGAACTATGTGACCGGGGTGAGTGAGTGCAGCCAACAAAGAGGCAGCTTGAAAGATAACGGGTATAACTTACAGAGGCATCAGATTTGGTACCTCTGTAATCTTCTTTTAATTTAATTAGGAGTAAAATCAATATAAAAATAAAAAAGAGGATGGCAGGCCAGAACCTGCCTCCTACTTTATGCACCGACGGACCATAAATGCGATATAACTTCAAATTCTGCATTTTGAACATTACTGCTAATGTTGTAGACTACAATTTTATAGAAATTAACAACATTAGGTGGTGATGCAAGTATATCGGTGTTACCGGCGTTAACATCAAGATAGGTATACATATTATAACTTCCAAACGGACCAGCCCAATAACTTATAGCCCTAATATTTGCAAAGCTATTGTTTTTTATAATTGCATCACTGAATTCAGTAGGTAATACTGCATTACCAGAATTATAAATTTCAAGTCCATGTGGATCGGTCAACAGTATTTTTTTTGATGGAAGTTCAGGGTCTCTCAATATAAAATCCAGTACAAAATCAATTTCTGCAGTTTCAGTACCACTAAGATTAGAAACTACTATTTTATATCGGTAAATCAGGCCAGTAGGTCTTACGAGCATTTTAACTTCTCCAAGATAAATATCAACATAACTATACTGCTGATAATCTCCAATCAGACCAGCCCAGTAATTTATAGCTTTAATTGGTGCTATACTCCTGTTTTTTATAATTGCCGTTGGGACAATATTGGGCATTACAATATTGCTATTACTATAAATCTCAACGGTTTGAAGAGGACCTATAGATATTCTTTTTTTCGATGACATTATTCTTTTCCTTATTATTTATGTTGTTTAGTAATATATATAACAGGCAGTTTTACTTGTAAAATCTAACTTAACACTTTCCACAAACAGTTAAATATTGAAGTTTGTCAGCATAGTGAAGAAAAATACAATCAACAAATTCATTGTATATACATTGTCATTCAATCATGTAATAAATAACAACCAAAATAATAAGATACTGTTTTTTCGCATTATCTATTCTGATAACACTTTTCTCTCTCATTTCTATTACGACGGCAGTATCATACTATTAAATACAACAAACTTTTGAAAAACAGATCTAAAGAATGCATTTATTAAGTATAATAAAATTATAATTATGTTATGATAAGTCATTATATCAACAAAATATTATGAGATTGAATAGATGGATTTGGAAAAATTAAGAAAATTAACCCTCAGTAGTGGATTCACATTTAAAGAGCTTCTTATGCTACAAAGGACCTTTAAAAATCTTGACGATGACGAAAGAAGATATGTAATAAAGTATTATACAAAAAGCGATAATATTTACAACGTTATAATAGTGCTTGCTGAAGATGCCGGCGATCCAGTGTTATTTTTTGCTCTTATGTATATAGGCATCATAATAATGGAAATTTTCCTTCATAACGAAAATACAGTATCCTATTTATCATTAATATCGATTCTTTATATCATTTCAACCATTATATGCATATGTTATAAATCTTTTTATCACCGCTATCGTTATAATTTTTGCACCTGCATAAAATTAGTCATTTTCTATATTCGCCTCAAAATAAAAGAAAAATTTAAAAAACTATGATGCACGATAAAGAATAAATATGTAATGATAATAAAAACAGAAAAACGAGATTAAATAAATGGATTTAACTGACTTAAGAAAATTAATATTAAATAGCAAATTCACCTTAAAAGAATTACTTAAGATAAAGAGAAACTTTATTACCTTATATAAAGATGAACCTGATATTTATGATAAATACCAAAGCAAAACAGATTGTTTTTGTCATTATCTATTACTTATAGCTGAAGAAGTCGCTATACCATTAATATATTCAACACTAATTAACTTATTTATAATATCAGGAATGTTTTTCAGTGGAAAAGCATATGGAATTCCATTGATGTTTTCTATTTACTTATTTGTCTTAATCTCATCTTTTATTTATTACAGCCTTTCCGTTAGCTGTAATTTAATCATAGACTCAAAATTATTAATTCTCTATATCCATTTTAAAATAAAAAACAAATTAAACCGTTGAAATAATGAATTAAATATGGTAAAAATAACCCTATAATAAATAAATCGGGTCTAAATAAATGAACCTAACTGACTTAAGAAAATTAATATTAAATAGTGGATTCACCTTTAAAGAATTGATTAAGATAAAGAGAAACTTTATTATTCTACACAAAGATGAACCTGATATTTATCATAAATACCAAAGCAAAACAGATTGTTTTTGTCATTATCTACTATTTATAGCGGAAGAAATAGCGTTGCCGATAATATTATTAACCTCAGTTTATTCATTTATGATATTAGGTATGTTTTTCAGTGAAAAGACATATAGCATTTCATTAATGTTATCTATTTATCTATTTTTTACTATTTCGTTTTTTATCTACTACAGCCTCGCCGTTAGCTGTAATTTAATCACGGGTTCAAAATTACTAATTTTCCATATTCGTTTTAAAATAAAAACTAGATTTCAATCATCATAAAGTTCATATATGTCATCCATCAAAAGTTTAATTTTATATCCACCAATTGATAACTGAATGGTTAATATAGGATTTGGTGTTAACCGCCATTTTCTGGCAAGATCCTCATTAATATACCTAAATAATTTTCCCGCCCCCGGCTTTACAGGATAGCCCCCCGATATATTATTCTTTGATTTAATAGGCTTAAGCTTGAACATTCCATATGTTCCATATGCACTCGCCACTAAATCAACTGAACTATAAGCAACATTAGCTACATTATCATCATAACCTAAAGCATGAGAGATGTGCCGATATCCCTCCCTGAGCCAGCCTATATCTTGACTCTCATAGAGAATCGGACTAATAGCTTCATAAAAGTTATTACCTCCATGAGCCAACAAAACAACCCCCATAGACTGAACCTTTTTAGATCTTACCAATTTACCAGATTTAAAAACTGCAACACCAGCAGCTGTCTGAACAATACCAGCAACAACCCCACCGCCTATTTTTGCGTATTTAACCACGCCCTGATCTTCAAATATATCGGTTACAATATATTTGGTATAATCCTTACGCCTTAAAGCCTGATATTCTTTTTCCGTTATTTCATATTCATCTTTTACTTGATAAACCAATCTCTTCTTTTCATTTACATCAAAGGTATTTTTAAACTCACGTGTTTTTATATTAACAAAGTCATCAATTTCTTTTAAATATGACATTCTCAATCGGCTATCTTCTATAAAAAAGCTGGCAGCCAAGTGTGCTTTACGCTTCAATGACGAAGCGTAATTATTTAAATCATAAGAAAGATGGGATATCCCTTTCATAAAAACCTCAATAAACGTTGTCTTCCCATATACTATATGCACTGGTGCCGGACATAACATGTTCCCACGTTATTGACTTATACATTAAAGATAAACTTTCCTGTGGCTGGCATTCATTATGCGTAGATGAGTTTGGATAAAATCCATTCAATCCACATATATATGCGCCGGTGAGTTTTATCTTATAATAGAGTTCTAAACCACCTTTAGTTGATGTTCTGTAAAAATAAAAAATACATTGCAGCGATTCTTTATTAGTTATGGCTAACCCCAAAAGAGGAGAAGACTTATCTATTGGCTTTCTTATCTCAACCGGTTGATGATTAACATGTTGACCTCTGGTTATATTGGAAGTCAATTCATAAACAAATATATGGTCTTCATGACCAAGCTGACATGTATTACCAATAGAATCAACCGTTGAACATCCTTGTGATATTAATCCTTGCTTATCACCCTTAATTTCCAAATAGATTATACCCGTTATCTTTCAAGCTGCCTCTTTGTTGGCTGCACTCACTCACCCCGGTCACATAGTTATCTATGCTCCCGGGGATTCGCTCCCTTGCCGTCGCGATGCAACTCGAAATCTATTAGGTATAAATCAAATACCATTTTCTCCGCGTTATCCTACCCCGATAACGCTTTTTCTCTCATTCTTTTACAACGGCAGCACAATATTGCTATCGGCCAATAGCCCCATATTGTTATACATAGCACAAGCCGCATCCACCAGATGCATAGCCAACGCAGCGCCGCTCCCCTCCCCCAAACGCATGCCCAAATGTAAATAAGGTTCCAGTTGCAAGTGCTGCAATGCAATGATTGAGCCTTTCTCTGCCGATAAATGCGAAGGGATCAGGTAATGACGCACATCAGGAGCAATTCGACAAGCGGCCAGCGCCGCCGCGTAAGAGGGAAATCCATCCAGAATCACCGGCAGCCCGGCAGAAGCCGCACCAAGCATGACGCCCGTCATCCCCACCAAATCATAACCACCAATCTTTGCCAATACATCAATGCTATCTCTGGCATCAGGTCGATTGATTTCAATCGCCTGTTGCACAACCGCCACTTTATGATGCAAGCGTTCACTTGGGAAATTAGCCCCAATGCCTACAATCTGTTGTGGATGGTTGTTCGTAAAAACGCTGACCACAGCCGCCGCCGGCGTAGTATTCGCCATCCCCAATTCGCCCACGCCAAACAGTCTCACGCCATTTGCAACCTGTTCCAGCGTCAAATGTGCGCTTGCCAATAACAAATCTTTAGCTTGCTGACGGCTCATCGCTGGCCCTTGAGCAATGTTGCCACTGCCACGCCCCATCTTCATGTTCACTAATCCCGGCACAGGATCACTATCAATGCCCACATCCACAACTTTCACATCAGCACCCGCATTTGCCGCCAACACGCAAACACCGGTGATCCCTTTCATCATATTCTGCGCATGAATAGCCGTTGCTGACTTAGGCGATATAGTCACACCTTCGTCATAAACTCCATGATCAGCAACCATCACAATAATCTGCTTACGATCAATATGATGGCCCGACAATCCCCGCATTCCGGCAAGCTGAATCGCCAGATGTTCCAGACGTCCGAAGCTGCCTGTCGGTTTAACCAGCCCATTCAATCGAGTGGCAGTACGTGCCATCGCAACGTTATCCAATGGCACAATGGAATTAATGATCGATGACAATGTTTGCATGGCGCTATTCCTACGTCTCAGATTGCCAGCAAGCCCGGCTATTAAATGTACGCAATGTAGTAAATCCATGTTGGATTTCCACGATACTGTATGTTCCCTGTTCAAAATGAAAATGCCACATAGCAGCAGGCGGCATAGCTAGCAGACGCGCCAGTAACAAGCCCAATACTCCCTGATGAGCAACTAATAACAGATTATCCTGACTTTCTTGTATCAGCAGTTGCTGAACCACATTTTCTATCCGGGCCGCAAATGTTGGAAAGGTTTCCCCTCCGGTTGGTGATGCCTGTTGCCAATCGGCTAACCAGGCAGCCCAGGCTTGAGCATCTTCATGCTGTAAATCGTGATGATGGCGCATTTCCCATGCGCCGAAATGCATTTCATTAAGTTGCACATCAATGCTAGCTGATAGCGAATGATCGGCCAGAATAATCTCCGCAGTATGACGCGCCCGTCGTAACTCGCTGCTTATCGCTTGGGAAAATGTCACTGCCGATAGATAGTGGGCAACTTGCCGGGCCTGATTGATTCCCGTTTCAGTCAACTCCACATCCGTAATGCCACAGAAAACGCCACTCAGATTTGCTTCTGTTTGACCGTGCCGAACCAGAAATAGTCGCATTACCGTTACCCTACCTCAGATGTGTTTAAGGATAGCTAATTCAGAAACATGTAAGTTCAGATTCGTTTTTTTAGACTGACAGGAGACAATCACTCCGACTCCCCCTCTAAGAGAAAAAACTTATTTGAGAAATATTTTTTAACCGACCAAACACCGCTTCTATCAGATAACGTTTTCTCAGAACACCCTATAGCGATAATACCTTTTTCATTAGGTGAACATAATTTATCATAAAACGCTGCAAGCTACGTTACTGCTCATTCGCACAGATTAAAGTATTTCTGTTTTATACCCGTTATCTTTCAAGCTGCCTCTTTGTTGGCTGCACTCACTCACCCCGGTCACATAGTTCTCTATGCTCCCGGGGATTCGCTCCCTTGCCGTCGCGATGCAACTCGAAATCTATTAGGTATATAATTCCAGCGTATCATATGTTTTTTAGGAGCATATTGTTCCTTTTTGGTTTCACTATGCTTCCATTTTGGATACAATTATTTTATCAAGAATGAACTAGAGGAAAAGCCAATGATCGGTAGTTTTAGGGATGGAGAAATAGGCTCATTGGCAAGGTTCTACTTTGACAACATGCGAGGAGGAGACATACCCGCTACTATCATAAGTCCTTTACGTAGAAAGCTTTCTCTTCTGGATGCCTCCACTACAGAGAAATCATTGTTTTCTCCACGTAGTAATAACTATGAGCGTCTTTCAGGAAACTTAGATGGATGGTCTAGCATTCGTGTATCTATTCAATGGAGGCTCATTTTCCGCTGGCGTGACGGCTATGCTTATGATCTTTATCTTGATCCGCACAAATACTAAGGAAACTTTATGGATACCAGAACAGCAGAACCTACAACTGTAGGCGAGATGTTGACTGAAGAGTTTTTAAAACCCTTAAAAATAACCCAACAGCAGTTGGCGAATGCGATGGGTGTTTCTCGCAAGGTTATCGGCCAAATTGCGAATAATTCCCGGCGCCTATCCGTTGAAGAAGCCACGCAATTGGCCGGTTTATTTGAAACAGACGAGGATTTTTGGATTAACCTTCAAGCAGCTCATGATCGCTGGGAAAGTCGCCAAATTTCCGCCCGTAAACATTACGCGCCTATTACTGTTATTCTCTCAGCCAGCTGATGCTTGGCGCAAGAATAGGGAGTTGGACATTCTGTTAGGAAGTTACTCACAGTAACGCCAGTAAAAACACCAACTCCCCAACTTCCACAGACGCACCAAGAGTATCACCGGTCTGACCGCCTAATCGTCGATGCAGATAAACTGCCAGTAATCCAATCACCAATAATGTAATAACCAACGCCAACACACCAGACCAGCGCATCAGTAGAGCAATCAACACCGTCCCACCTAATAGTGTCAATAGTGTCTGATAACCATTAACCCGCCCGATATAGAGATTCCCTAACCCCATCCCTTCGCGGGCACAACGCTGGCGATACATTAACAAGATAATCGCACTCCTGCCCGCAACAGATGCCGCAGTCAAAGCCATTAACATCGGAGCATCACGCAGAGCCAATTCGCTCACCACCAGCACTTTCGCCAAAATAAGGAAGATCAATGCCAACCCACCATTTGTTCCCAAACGGCTATCACGCATAATCTCTAACATTCTTTCCCGCTTACGGGCAGAAAACACGCCATCACAGCTATCTGCTAAGCCATCAAGATGGAGTGCGCCCGTTAGCAACGCCAGCGCTAATACGTAACTTAATGCCGCCAATGGCTCACCACACCAAGGCGCCAATAAAGTAAAAACCGCCGCCGCAAGCACACCGACAATCAATCCAACCAATGGGAAACTCGCTATGCCACGCACGTACTGATCTATTTCCACTCCCTGCGTCCAACGCGACGGTACCGGAATACGAGTCATAAATTGTAAGGTGGCAAGAAACAAGCGCAGATTCATTTAATTTTCACCTCAATTCCCGATACCATCAAAAATACTTCACTGGCAGCCGCCGCCAGCCGCTGGTTAACCCTTCCGGCAATATCGCGGAAATGGCGGGCCAGACGGTTCTCCGGCACAATGCCCATTCCCAGTTCGTTAGTGACCAGATATATCGGGGAAGTCATGCAGGTACAAGCCGCTAACAGATCGCTAATTTGCTGCTGGATTCCCACCTCCAATACAGCAAAATCCATTTGTTCAGATGGCATCTCTCCAGCTTGCTCAAATAATAGGTTGGTAATTAAGGTGGTGATACATTCTAAGATAACCGCTTCTCCCGGCCGGGTTTGTGTCGTGATAACGGCACCGAGATCGCGATAGCCTTCCCATGTACGCCAATGATCCGGCCGATTTTCGCGGTGCAGTTGTATACGTTCAGCCATTTCACTGTCTGTCACTACGGCAGTCGCAATATATAACACCTGTTCACTCGCTTGTGCCGCCAGTCTCTCCGCCAGCACACTTTTACCACTACGAGCCCCGCCAGTGATTAAGATCACGGAGCCGAACCTTGTCGATGAGTTTTCATACACTGATAAATCCGTTCTATATCCAGATGTTCACGCATGGCTTTCGCCAAGAGGTCAAACTGAGTCTGTTTGTAGTGGGTATAATCCAGTATTTCCCCTTGATAAGCCGCCAATCCTTTGCGCTGACGCAAAGCGTTAAGCAGAGCGCGGGTAAAATTAGCGCTATCAAACAAGCCATGAATATAGCTGCCCATCACACTGCCTTCTCGATTAACCGCACCATCACACCAACCACCAGATTGGCCGTTACGTTCGGTAATATAGACAAACGGGGTTGCATCCGCTCCCAGTAACGAGCTGCCCATATGAATTTCATAACCGCGAATAGGCTGCTCAACGCAGTCTGACAGCAAGCCCGGCAATGCTAACAAGCACTGACCGTTTACCCTAGTCGTTACTTTTTCATGGGCAAAGCGGGTTTCCATATCCAACAATCCAAGACCATCCATCTGTTCAATACCCGATTCCACGCCATCAATGATCCGTTTCCCTAACATTTGATAACCACCGCAGATACCGATAACCGGAACACCCGCCTGATGTGCCGTTAACAAGGCATCCGCTAACCCGTTTTGCCTTAGCCATTGCAAATCTCCCAACGTGTTTTTACTGCCGGGCAAGATAATCAGATCCGACGGCTGCAACGCGGATGGTTGAGTCACATAACGCAAGCGGACATCCGGCTGCACCGCCAGCGCATTAAAGTCAGTAAAATTAGCAATATGGGGCAAACGAATCACGGCAATATCCAGCGCCTTTTCTGTTGCGCCATCATATTTGCCCATTTGTAACGCTACGCCGTCTTCATCTTCCAGATCAATATTCAACCAAGGCATCACTCCCAGTACAGGCACCCCAGTTAAAGCTTCAATCTGTTCAATACCCGGCTGGAGCAAGCTGACATCACCTCGGAATTTATTGATGATCACCCCTTTTACCCGTGCTTTCTCCTCCGGGCGTAGCAGTGCCAATGTGCCATAGATGGCCGCGAATACGCCGCCGCGATCGATATCTGCTACCAACAACACAGGAGCATCAACCATCTCCGCCATCCCCATATTGACAATATCTCGATCGCGCAGGTTGATCTCCGCCGGACTGCCAGCCCCTTCCAGCACAATGACGTCATATTCACTCGCCAGACTGTGAAAAACCTCGCAAATTTGCTGCTGTAAACTGGGTTTGTACTGGTGATACTCCACCGCATTCATGCTACAGGCCACTTTTCCCATCAACACCACTTGAGCTTTACGTTCGCTGGTGGGTTTAAGCAATACCGGGTTCATCCGCACATCAGGCTCGATACCTGCCGCCTCTGCCTGAAAAATCTGCGCCCTTCCCATCTCTTCACCGTTAACAGTGATACCAGAATTCAGCGCCATATTCTGTGATTTAAACGGGGCGCAGCGATAACCATCTTGAACAAAGATACGGCACAATCCCGCAACCAGTACACTTTTCCCCACATCAGACGCCGTACCCTGCAACATTAAAGACAAGCCCATCATGCTATCTCCTTCAATTATTGGTGTAGCAGAGCAAAAAACTGCTCCTCAGTTTTATACCGCAGCGAGCTTAGTTCACAATCACACCTTACCTGATGGAAAGGGTTGACCCGGCGATTAATGTATCCAATGAGTCAATATTCGCCACCATTGCCAACCCAATGAATATTTTTGCTGCCATACCAGCACTTATTTCTCAGTATGCCATTGTTTATTCACTAAAATGGTGGAGAAATAAGGTAGTTTCCGATCGGCATCCACCTGATCTAAACGGCGCCAGCACTGCTCACTTGGCAATGTAGCATCCGCCATCAACAAGGCATGTTCAAACAAATTCAGGCGTGCCAACAATGTACTCACGGCAGCAAAACGGTTATAGACTTTCATCAGCACCACGCAATCATGCGTTTGCAGTGCCTGTTCCAGCTCGGCTTCTGGCGCAGTACAAGACATTATCGCCATTGATTGCTGTTCCATCGCCAGTGGTAATACGGTACGCGCGGCAATCGCAGCAAAAGAGGTGATACCTGGGACAATTTCCAGCCACTCTTGCCGACCAATTCGCGCCAGCAAAAAGACCCACGTACTGAATAACATGGCATCACCAAGGGTAATAAAACCCACTTGCCGCCCCTGCGCCACTTCATCTTGCAGTTGCTGCGCCACTTCATCCCATACCGCCTGTTTCTCTTCGCCATTACTGTTCATCGGAAAATGGCAGGTACGAATTTCCGTGTGGGGCAACAGGTATTCACGCACGATGGAGAGCGCCAGACTATCCCCCCCTTTACGTCCAGCGGGGGCATAAAGCACATCAAGGCCAGCAAGTATTCGAGCTGCACGTACAGTAATCAGGTCACTGGCACCCGGACCGACACCTATAGCATAAAGTTTTCCATTCATCACACCACCTCCTGTTGTTCTGCCTGTAATGCGTCCGCCAGATGTTGAACGAACATTTCGCGGATCAGCGGATTTTCACCTAATCCCTGTAACCAAGATTGGGTTTTGATCCCAACAGCTTCCAGTTGAGAACGCCACGAATCCGGCTCGTCCGATGCCATATCGTTAATCGCATGATCGCCAGCCACCAGCATTAACGGCATCAAATGTACCTTACGTATCGCCTGACGTCGTAAGCGGATGATGATATTGTCGATTTCTGGGTAACTTTCCACCGCGCCAACCAACGCCGGGAAATTATGTGAATTCATCAAATGATCAAGGCACGCGTAGGCAGAAAAGGCATGGTGACTGGCACCATGTCCCATAAACACCACCCGCTCATCCTCGGCTAATGGTGGCATCTGACTTTTCAGGGCAATAAGCAGTTGTTGATAATCGGCAAAACGGTTAAGCAGCGGCGTACCCACTACTAAACGGTGAAAATGATCGCTAAAGGTACGCACTTCACTGACGATCTTTTCATATTCGTCACCGTTGATGACATGAAGGGATTGAATCGCGACATCCTGATAACCCTCATTGACCAAACGCTCCAACGCCTGACGTGGGTTATCCACCTGTAGGCCATCACGTTTTTTTAATTTACGGATGATCATTTCTGAGGTGAATGCGCGATACAGATCGCGATCACGGTAAGCCGCGGCCAGTTGTTGTTCACAGACATCAATATTCTTTTGTCGGGTTTGATGATAGCTGGTACCAAAGCTGATGATTAATAGTGCTTTTTTCATTTTATTGCCCTCATTATTCCTGCCAATTGGCCAGGTGTTGGACAAACTCATCCAGCGAACTAATCTGCTCTCCTTCATCTCCCTGTAAAGTCTGTGTAGGACGGCACACCACAATACAGGGAATACTGAGTGCCAGACAGGGAGCCACTTTCTGTTGATATCCCCCTTCGGCCCCAGACTCTTTTGTGATCACCACATCAGGGTGACAAAATTCATACACTGCATGATTGAATTCAGCCGTAAATGGCCCCCGCAACGCGATAATATGATCGACCCCCAATCCTAACGCTTCACACTGAATCAACACCTCGGCGGTCGGCAATACCCGTACCAACAACGTTTTTCCCGGTAGTAAACGCTGATACAGTGCCAGTTGCTTACTGCCGGTGGTGAGCAAGATCCGTTGCCCTAGTGTCCGGGCAACGTCGCAAGCCGCCTCTGTACTATTTACTTTGTGCAACAGTGGATGGCTCAGTAAGTCAATCTCACTGGGACGCTGATAACGAGTAAGCCGCAGTGACAAACGACGACAAGCTGTTATCACGTTGTGACTTAGTGCATCTGCGTAGGGATGAGAAGCATCAATCACCCAACGAACCTGATGCTGATCAAAGTAATCCACCATCGCCTCGGCATCCATTCGCCCCACCACCACATCGCCCTGAATATCACCCGCCAGTTGTTTCCCGGCATCAGTAGCAACAGAGAGACGATAACGTGCTCCTGCCGCGTCCAGTGCCTGACAGATCAACCGGGCATCGCTGGTACCGCCGAAAACATGGATAGCCGGATGGCTCATAGTTCATACCCCCGTGGCGTGATCATCAATCCATCACGGCAATAGGTCGTTTGATTGCCAACAATCACCAGACTGGTCATATCCACCGGGGAGAAATCCATCTCGCCGAAAGTAGTGATCCATTTATCCTGTTTTTTACGTCCGGCCGCTTTTACTACGCCAACCGGTGTCTGTGCCGCTTTCCACGGCCGCATAAGTTCAAATGCTTTGGCAAGATGCCCTTCCCGGCCACGGCTACGTGGGTTATAGAAACAAATAACAAAATCGGCTTGCGCGGCGGCAATAATACGTTTCTCAATCATCGGCCACGGCGTTAGCAGATCACTCAAACTGATATGACAAAAATCGTGCATCAACGGTGCGCCCAACAACGACGCCGCAGCAATACTGGCGGTGATCCCGGCGACCAACTTAACTTCAAGATCACACTGTTGCTGGCAAACCAACTCCAGCACTAAACCGGCCATGCCATAGATTCCCGCATCACCGCTGCTGATCAAAGCAACTTTACGACCGGACAACGCCAGATCGATCGCCTTCTGGCAGCGTTCAATCTCCTTGCACATACCGGTCTTAATCACTTCTTTATCCATCGTCAGATGTTTGACCAAATGGGTGTAGGTTTTATAGCCGACAATAATTTCAGCTTCGCGGATCGCTGCAATGGCATCCTGCGTCATCATGGATTCATTACCTGGTCCAATACCGATTACGGTTAACATGATTGTGATACCCCCAAAGTGATAGTGACGCCCTGCTGACGCAAGGTCCGACCAACCAATTTTCCTTCGCTCATCAACCAGGCGACAGGCTGCGAAACACTGCCAACCCCCACCGTCTGGCGGACAAAATCGGAAGCGGGAAAACGTTGTTCATGAAGACTTAACTCATTAACACTGAACAACTCAAACGGTACACGCCAACGCTGTGCAAGCTGATTTAGCGCTGGTTCATCCTTTTTAATGACAACACTACCGATGGCACGTAACGCCATCAGATCGAAATGGTTTTCCGCCATCTGCTGCTGCAATAGCTCAAGCACTGTTTGCAATGGCGTATCCCGGCGACAACCGATCCCGGCTACCACACGTTTCGGCACCAGTTTGTAAACCGGTAGAGGCAATGCCGGCAATGAATCTCGCAATGTGATACACACCAACGCATCCAGCGCTGGCAACGCCTCCAGACATGCTACCGGGACAAAACCCCGGATATCACACTGTTCACGTTCACTAAGTAGTGGCTCATCCCACCACAGCCCGACTTTCTGACCACTGACCAGCATTTGGTTTACCACTTTCACCACATGGCGAAAATCCTGCATATCGGCATTTAACTGAGTGGCAAGGGTGTCCAGCGCCGCCATCCCGTTAACATCCGTGGCGGTTGTAATCACCGGGTCGGCCCCTAACAACTCCGCCAAATGGTGAGTCAATGCATTAGCGCCACCTACATGACCGGATAACAGGCTAATAACATGCTGACCACCTTCATCAATCACTACCACGGCGGGATCATGCATTTTGTCGTTTATCAGTGGCGCAAGCATGCGTACCGTGATGCCAAGCGCCGCCACTACCACCAGCGCCGAATAATGCTTAAATGCCTCGCGCAACGTGTCGCCAAAACTGCCATTAAAAGGAAGAAACCCCGGCTCCAGCAGCTTTTCGCTGGTAAAACAGGTCAGAGGAAGATGAGTTTTCAACCGACGTACCAATCTGACCCCGCCCGGCGTCAGACAGAACACCGCAATCGACTCATGCCCGGCGATATTCATGGCTAAACCCCGCATCATAAAGCTTGGAATAGTGGTACTCCTCTCCCAAAAAAGCACCAACCAGAATCAAAGCGGTTTTACGAATACCCTCAGCCTGTACTTTTTCAGCAATATCAGCCAACGTACCGCGCACGGTTAGGCTTTCAGCCCAGGTCGCTTTGTATATCACCGCGACCGGCGTAGTTGCTGGATAGCCGCCGGCTTGAAGACGCGCAGCTACATGTCTCATTTTCTGTACAGAAAGATAAATCGCCATTGAAGTTTGATGAGCAGCGAAGGATTCCAACTGTTCGAGCGGCGGTACCGGTGTACGACCTTCAATCCGGGTAATGATCAAGCTTTGCGCCACTTCCGGTACGGTGTATTCCACCCCTAATTGCGCAGCTGCCCCAAGGAAAGCACTGACACCCGGTATCGAGATAAAACTGATGCCCGCGTCGGTCAAAGCTTCCCCTTGCTCACGGATAGAGCCGTATAACGAGAGATCGCCGGTTTGCAGCCGCACCACCAGTTTACCCGCACGTACACCATCGACCATCAGTGCAACAATCTGTTCCAACGTCAGACCGGCGCTGTCATGACACTCAGCCTCTGGCGGGCAATAATCTAATAATTCGATATTAATCAGTGAGCCAGCATAAATCACCACCTGCGCCTGTTGCAGCAAACGGTAGCCTTTCAAGGTAATTAACTCCTTATCACCCGGTCCGGCCCCGACAAACCACACTTTTCGGGGATCAAAATATTCAGACATCGATCTTCTCCTTGTAACAGGAAATCAGATAAGTCGGATTATTCGGTTTGAAATAGTGACCACTACCAAGGGACGCCAGAGTAGAGGCTTGTAGCTGTATACACTCCAACTTACTGATCTGACAGGTCCGCAAATGTGCCAGTGCATCATTCAGGTTATTCAGCAAAATGAAAGTCAGTACCAAACGGCCACCGGGGTACATGTGATCCAGTGCCCAATCGATCAAGGCAGTCAATTGCCCACCACTGCCGCCAATAAATACGGCATCTGCCATAACATCCAATGCTAACGGCGCTTCTCCTGCAATGATCTCCA
This sequence comes from Photorhabdus antumapuensis, assembly GCF_020387775.1. Lineage (NCBI taxonomy): Bacteria > Pseudomonadati > Pseudomonadota > Gammaproteobacteria > Enterobacterales > Morganellaceae > Photorhabdus > Photorhabdus antumapuensis. The sequence continues at coordinate 9,755 of NZ_JAHZMK010000041.1, read as the reverse complement.
CATTATGACAACCTAGTCGTTGACGATTCTCCTCAATCAAGGCCAGTGCCGCCGGGTTGCGTTCAATAGCAGTCACGGTTAACGCCGGGAAGCGTAACGCCGCCTCCAATGCCACACTGCCGGTACCCGCTCCCACATCAATCAACTGGCTGGCATGATTCAATTCCAGCCGCTCCAATGCCAGTGCACGAACCGGTTCTTTGGTCATCGGCACTTTCTGTCCGCGTAAAAATTCGTCATCTCTCATAAGATCACCACCACGTTCATGTCATAGTCAGTCGCCACCGCTTCTGGCCGCAGACGGTGAATACGCTCATTAGGCAAAGAGAGGTTTTCACCAATAATCAATGTACGGCTCAGGCCACGCGCAATAATGGCCTCCGCAATTGCCCGCGGGCCAACGCGCCCATCAGTTACCATCGCTACTTTGTCGTGTTGCAGAATCCAGTCGAAATCCGGGGTACGCCCGTGACTGCTGGTCAGATAGATATCGTTCATATCCAGCGCCGCTTTGGCACACAGATACTGAATTGAACTGATACCGGGAATGATGCGCAGATCATCTGCGGTAAAATATTCAGATAACAATTTGCCGATGCCATACAACAGCGGATCGCCGGACGCCAATACCACAATATGACGGGTACTGTTGTTCTGTAGCCAAGCAAGCAAACTGGCAAGATCAGCATCCAGTACCCGGGTTTCGTGGGTGACACCGCTAAATATCTCCAGGTGACGTCTGCCACCGACCAGTACCTCCGCGTCAGTAATATAGTGCTGCGCCTGTGGCGTCAGATACGCCGTATCACCGGGACCAATACCGACAACAGTGATCATCGCATCTCCTCCAAAATGTCGTTCAACGGTCGGCTGGTGCCGAGGATCTGATTATCAAAGGAGAACATAATGGCGTCACAGCGCGGTGGATTAACCGCAAAACGCAACATTTCACTCATTCGTTCACAAATGCGTTCAGCGATACGGTCATAAACCGCTTGCAAGCCGTGTTCTGCAATCAGTTCCATTGCGGCTTCTGTGGTATCGCAATGACTCACCTCTAACAGCAGTGCCTGCGACGCCCCCATCAGTGCCAGATAAGCAATCAACGTTTCCATGCGGCCATCAGCAATATGGCTGTGAGTATGGAAAATTCCTGCGGCCACTTTCACCAGTTTGCCGGGATGTCCCACCAACATGATATGGCGGAAGCCAAGCCGTACCGCTTCCTGCAACATGTAACCCACGAAGTTACTCATAGTTACTACTAGCTGACCATCAAGCCCCAATTGTTCACGCACAAAACGTTCACCATGATTGCCGGGAACCAGAATGACCTTTTCAGCCCCCGCTGAACGTTTCATTTCTAGCTCTATTGCCAATGAGCGTTTCCAACTCTCTTCCGACATTGGCGTGACAATACCGGTGGTACCAATGATGGAAATGCCACCCAGTATCCCCAATCGCCCGTTGTAAGTTTTCTTTGCCCGCTCTTCACCTTCCGGCGCGAAAATTTCCACCTCCGCGCCCCGTAAAGGACCGATAGCTTCCCGTACCGCTGCCTCAATGGTCTGACGCGGTGTACGATTAATGGCAGAGCTACCTACCGGTAATCCGACACCCTTACGGGTAACCGTGCCAACACCTTCCCCACCCCGCAGATGGATCTCACCGTGATCGCACAAGGTGACACGGGCAAAAATCAACATGCCATGAGTGGCATCTACATCGTCGCCACCGTCTTTACGGATAGCGGCGGTCGCCTGTTGGCCTTCAATCAGCGGCTGTTCGACGTTAAGGCGCAATGTCACGCCAGAAGGAGTAACAATAGAAACATGGTCAATAACTTGCTGACGCAACACCATCAATGCGGCAACCTTAGCGGCAGCGGTAGCACAGGAACCGGTGGTATAACCTTTGCGATACTGTTTACCGTTATGCCAGATGCTGTCTAGTTGCATCGTATCGCTCATTGTGCCTCCTGCAACCGGTACAGAATGGCATTGATAATCGCCGCCGCGATATTACTTCCCCCTTTACGGCCTGCGGCTGCAATATAAGGCAATTCGCTTTGCATCAACGCCGCTTTCGATTCTGCCGCGCCGACAAATCCGACAGGCACCCCAACCACCGCCAATGGTGAAGCCTGCCTTTCCAGCAAACGAAACAGGGCGGTTGGAGCGTTACCGAACACGAATATCTTGTCGCCTTCCTCAGCTAATGCGATATCCACCGCTGCCATAGAACGGGTAATACCCTGTGCTTTCGCCATCGTTACCACCCGCGGATCACTGATATAACAACGGCATTCACAGCCCATTTGCTGTAACAACGCTTTATTGATACCGGACTGAGCCATCGTGGTATCGGTATACAGAATGCACCCCCGGCGCAATGCCTCAGTAATACGAGTCAGCACATCCGGTGAAAACCACAAAATATCCAGCCAGTCAAAATCTGCGGTGGTGTGGATCACCCGTTTAATCACCGCTTCTTGCATCTCATCAACAAAACGATAATCGGGGCGCTCACTGGCAATAATATCGCCAATGATTGCGAAGCTATTCTGTTCAATTTGCTGAGGTTTCTGGAGATAGTTCATATTCGTTGCCCTTTTCTAAGCCATTCCGACCAACAGTAAGCGCAGCAACGCAAACAACAGTAAGGCCAATTGCGAAGCTATCATCATCAAGTGGATACTGAGCGGGATATCCGTCAGCGCGATTTCACGGCGTTCATCACCAATCCAGGGTTTATCTACCCGTTCACCAAAGTAGTAATTCGGACCACCAAGGCGAATACCCAAGGCCCCAGCAATCGTCGCTTCAGGCCAGCCACAGTTAGGACTGGCATGTTGATAACGATCGCGCCAGCCAATACGCAGTGCCTGGCGAAAATCAAGCCGGATGAACCAAGCCGCCGCACTCAATAACAGCCAACTCAACCGCGCCGGTAACCAATTCGCCAAATCATCCATGCGAGCAGAAACATACCCAATGGCGCGGTATTCCTGAGTTTTGTACCCCACCATTGAATCAAGGGTGTTAACTGCTTTATAAGCCATTGCCAACGGCGCACCACCAATCATCAAAAAAAACAGCGGAGCAATAACCCCATCAACGCTGTTTTCCGCCACCGTCTCCACTACTGCGCGCGTGATTTGCGGTGCATCCAGTTGAGAAGTATCGCGCCCGACAATCCATGACAATTGCTGGCGACTCTCATCCAATGAGCCCTGTTGTAATACGCCATGTACCTCTAGCGCAGTGTCACTCAGACAACGGCCTGCCAACAGGGTATAAATCATCCACACTTCGACCAGCCAGCCGACCCAAGGATGAATGGAGTGCATCAGCCACAGGCATCCCCAACTCACCAACCACGTCAGCCCAACAACCACTATCCATAGCCCTGCTCCACCGACTTTCAATGCACGTTCACTGTGACAACAGCGCCGAACCGCCCGTTGTACCAGAGAGATCAGCTTACCAATCCAACGCACCGGATGAGGCCAATGTGGTGGATCACCTAACCAGCTATCGAGCAAGAAAGCAGCAAACCAGGCAGCAAGTGTCACAATAGCCTCCTTGCAGACCTCAACCAGCGATCAAGCAGACTAGGACGCTGAGCAAAATGGATATGAAGATAACTGGCTAGCGTTTGCTGTACCTGATAGCCTCCGGCCCATTGCTGTATTGCCATCCCGTCACGCCATTTAGTACAGTCAAAAACTGAGGGCACTGAGCTGATAAAATCAGAATAATGAAACTCGTGGCCCCGTAAAATCTCACCTTCCGCGGCCAGCAAAGTGTCAACACGGGCCTGTGCCTGACAGTAACCAAAGCGTATCAACCGCGTACCCATATGGCTTTCCCCCGGCAGAATACCGGCCATCTGGTGGCTCGCCCCCTCTCCGTCGGTCAACGATTTGCCAAGGTACATCAGACCACCGCATTCAGCATAAATGGGCACTTGACGGCAATGCGCATCCTGTAAAGCTTCCCGCATGGCACTATTGGCAGCCAACTTAGCGGCGTATATTTCCGGGTAACCCCCACCGAGATAAACCATCTGACAATCGGGTAAACGGCGATCATGCAGTGGACTAAAACGGTGAATACGCACTCCAGCTCGTTCTAACATCTCCAGATTATCTGGGTAATAAAAATTAAAGGCTTCATCATCTGCCAACGCTAACGTCAAGCCATCAGCCAATGCGGGATCAGGCAATGATGGTGCTTCACCCTCCGGTAAAGTAGGACAGTCACAAAGCGCCAACAGACGATCAAGATTGATATGCGCCTCCACCTGCTGAGCCAGCCGCTGCCAGCGAGCATCATTGTCAACCTGCTCTTGGGCAGGAATAAGACCAAGATGACGAGACGGTAACGACACATCCTTCATCATTGGCAGACGCCCTAGCACCGGAACACCACAATAATGTTCAATCGCATGACGAATAAGTTCGAAATGATTTTCAGAATTGACGCGGTTAACAATGACGCCCGCAATCGTGAGAGAGGGATCAAAACGACAAAAACCCAGAACAGTTGCGGCAACAGAAGTCGATACTGCCTTACCGTCCACCAACAAAATCACCGGGCATCCCAACTGCTTAGCCATTGCCGCGCTACTGCAATAGTTTGGGTTGGTACCATAACCATCATACAACCCCATCACACCTTCGATGACCGCTACATCAGCATGACGCATATGCTGATTATAAAGACCATTAAGCGTCGCTGTTGGCAGCATGAATGCATCAAGATTACGAGATGCTACGCCACACACAGAGCTGTGCCAGCCGCTGTCCAGATAATCCGGCCCCACTTTAAACGGCTGGACAGTCAACCCTCTCAACATCAATGCCCGCAAAATGCCAAGGGTAACAGTAGTCTTACCACAGCCACTACCCGTACCCGCGATAACAAATGCCTTTCTACCTGACCATTGCATAGAAAATTCCCGATATGTCGATCGGAAAAGGAGCGCCAATAAGACGTGCCAACACCGCGCACACCACTTGGATGACAACTCGCTTCCCACCGAAGGAGTTAATGTCTCGTGCCTGTCAGGTCGGTCTTCTGGCTTAGCGTCATCCTTCCCCGCAACCTTCCCAGTCTTTCCGACCAGTGGCATCAGCGGAGTTGTCAGCATCACAGCAGCGGGGGCTGCGGAGGATTTTCACCTCCTTCCCAACCACACTATTAAGGTGTGGTATTAACCCAACGGCGATTTATACCCTTCATCTTTCAAGCTGCTGCTTTGTTGGCTACTTTCACTCACCCCAGTCACATAGTTATCTATGCTCCTGGGGATTCGTTCACTTGCCGCCTCGCTGCAACTCGAAATCTATTAGGTTTATTTATTTTTAACGCGGTCTACTTTTCAAGTTATTAAATTATTAGATAACTAATGATATATATTCACTTTTACCATAATAACCTTATTAAACCCGTTGAATTAAAATGCAGATTAAATATATATTTTCCACACTAATAAAACCGCTAATTTTATTATTTTCGGCGATAAACTTATGCACTTCATAACAAAAATCACCGTCAATCTGATGACAAAGATAGTAACAACACCGCAACAGATTAATCGTTGATCATAATCAACTATCTATTCATAACATATAAGCTTATGATGTTGTTTATCGTAAAATCGCTGCTTACATCATCTGTATAACCCAATCACAACGAGAACTGCTAATGTTATTAGATACCGCTGTCCCTCGCATTATTGGTGCCTGTTTTTATTACTCACCGAAATCAGAACAAGTCCGCCCGTTAATTCCATTGCTTGTCGATATTGATAAATTATTTCCCTGGTCAGATAACTGCAAAATAGAAAATCTGACCAAAAAACTCGCTACCTTCTCGGCCGAATCTCTACAATATGACTACTCCATCCTGTTCGAAGGGCAAGGTGTTATGCCAGCCCCACCTTGGGGCTCGGTTTATCTGGACAGAGAAAACGCATTATCAGGTGAAAGTACGCTAGCTTACCGGGAGTTTCTGGCAAAACAGAATATCGTCATGTCCAGTGAACAACGGGAACCTGAAGATCAATTCGGTCTAATGCTGCTGGCCTTAGTTTATATTTTAGAACAAGGACATAAACCTGCCGCACGCACCCTGTTGGAACAGCATTTACTGCCATGGGCCTACTGTTATCTAGAATTAGTTCAGACAACTAAACTGGAAAATGATTTTTATTCCATTTTAGCCACTATTACTATTGACTATTTAAAAACATTGCAAACTGAATTGAAACTCATTCCGACAAAGCTAGAATTATTTCGCTAACACTTTTATTATTCTACAATCAATGCTCCGGGTAATAAATTTAGTAACAACTAATAAATATACATTCTCCCGGAGTTCAACTCTCATTTAATCAACTCATCCTTTATAACAACGAATTTATACCAGAAAAACCTTTATAGCCCGTTCTCGTTCCATTGAACGTTATAGCCCTATTGCAGTATATAAAACTATTTAGCTGATTTTTATGTTATTTATTATTGGCTCTGGATAACAGGCACCCAATAGAATGATTTTATGCGCTAAAAAAACTGTCTATTAATTCATAAATTAATAAACATTAAATACTCATATAGAGGATTTATTAAAGTTCTAAAAAACTCTTAGCGATAAATTTTTCTTCATTGAATGTCTGTTTCCATTACATGGAAAGATTAAAAATGTAAACAACATGAGGTAAAAACATGAGAAAAACCTTTTTAGCTACACTTATTACAGGGATTATGTCAACAAGTTGTTTCGTACAAGCACTTCCCGAAAATAACAACGAACATATTGCTGATCTGCAAGACAATACCAGCAACGAAGCTCCGCTATTAAAATCTACCGATCCGGGTGCTGAGCGATTTAAGCATGTGGGAAAACTAAGCGGTCGTGGTCTGTGTACCGCGACACTTATTGCCGGTTCAGAAACCCCTGATGCCAATCAACAAGCCCTTATTCTCTCCGCAGGCCATTGTTTTGACTCTTCATTAGATACCAATGAAGTCGTGATTGATCAACCTGTAGGTCCTGGTTGGACATACACACCAAATTACTTTATTGACTTAATCAATAAACACCAACCTGTTGGTGTTGATAGGGTTTTATACGCAACCATGAAAGGCGGTGACCTTGCAGTTTTCAGACTTAAAGCAACTTATGGTGAGTTGGCAAATCGCGGAATACTGCCAGTAACTTTACACAAAGATTATGCACCATCAGTAAGTCAGCCGATTGAACTTGCCCACATTCCGGCCAATGGCATAGCGGGTGATAAACGCTATCTACGCTATTCAGCTTGCTCCATTACTGGAAAAACGCCTCTCGTGTATGAAGGTACATGGGTTTGGTCTCCGGCCGTTTCTGTTGATTGCGCCGGTGTTGCGGGAGGAACTTCTGGTTCACCGGTTATATTGAAAGATCAATCCAAGATAATTGGTGTATTAAATACCACCGTCGATCGAAATTACACGGGTTGTGGTGTTAATCGGCCTTGTGAGTTGGTTAAGGATAAAGGTTTTTCACGTGAAGGTGACAGTTATTATATTCCTGTTGATAAAATTGCACGTGCATTTACCCCTGATGGAAAACTGGATTTAAGTAAATTTGATGATGGCAAAGGGATCACTATTAACGCTGGTGGCCCACTAATTACTAAGAGCACAGTTAACAACAAGCCTGCCACTTGGAATTTACATCTTGAGGAGCAGGGTTTTGATAATATTCGCTATAAAGGAGGACTTGCGAGTAATATTGATTGTTCAGATCCTAAAGGATACGGTAAACCTATTCCAGTCACTACACAACCGCTGGATAAACTTACCGTTCCTTCCAAAGAAGGGATTTACGCTATGTGTGTCATTGGACAACATTCTGCCAATAAACTCTGGCAGAGTACGTCTAACGCATCAATAAAATTACGTGAAATTGATGACACACCTCCGACAATAAAACCAACAACAAGATTAGTTTTTGAAACAGAAGATAGTTGGATTGTTGATCCTATTTTTAACCCCTATGAAATTGTTGACTTACGTGTAAAATCAGGTCCATTAAAATCCACAAAATGCGACGATGACACAGGTTACTCTATTTATAGAAGAATCCCGCTTTCTCTTAAAAAGAAAGATTCCCCAGTACGCTTTTGTGTATATGGCTTAGATCAAGCGGATAACAGAAGCCCAATATATTTTAATGATTTTAAAGTTAACAAATAAATTTTTAAAACTGGCCAGCGCTTGCTGGCCTTCTTTATTTTCACTTATAAATATAAAATCAATTAAAACCTCTCAATTTTTCTCAAGTGCGATGTGATAAATATCACCTTTATCGACATTAAGACACAAACATACAGATGACACTTTTTTATAATTGATGGAATTATTTTAAAGTTAGACAAAACCTATTTGTTATTATTTACATAATAAACCATATCCGTAAAATATATATTCAGCAACATTCCACCAAGTTACATCCTGATATACATCAGAAATTTAATTTAAAAAAAACAACTCAACATATAAAAATATGAATTATACTTATAATTATCGTTACGATATCAATAACGTTCAACAACACTTGCTTAAGTGAAAATAAAATAACCCTAATGGGATGAGCTCTTAATATCCTATGGAAGCTATCTGGCGGGTAAAAATTGACTCACAAAAATCACCTAATAAGGTTCCAAATAATTTCATCAAAGGAGTTTATTAATATGATAACTTTGAAAACTTTAATTGGTACAGCTATTATCATTTTAGCTTCGTCAACACAATTAGCTTTAGCTGCTGAGACAAAAGAAAACATTACCGACAAGGAGGCGACACTGGAAATTTCAGAGGGTAAAATTTCTAATTTATCAGCCACATATGCACTACAAATTAAAAACTCATCAGCGACAAAGAGTATTACCCTTGTTACGCAATCATCTAATTGCATGTACGATAGTGGGGACGAAAAAATACGTTTAGAAGCAGGTAAAACTTATCTTGGAAACCTGAAAGATAATAATAACTGGGTAGATGGGTGTACAAATGAAACTAAAACTGTAGATTGGAATGTTAGTTATATTAATGTTGCCAATACAGACACAGAAAATTGTACACTAACATTTCGTCATGGTCGTGGCCATGCAAATTCAGATGGATCTGGCCCAGAATGGTATACATTGATTAAAGGATGTCCTGATATAGTTGAAAATGCTATTTGTGGAGGACAAATTTGTTATAATAGCCAAGCCTACTGGGTAAGAAATCGAAGTGTAAATATAGAATTTTCTGTTAAATAAATTTGGATGTGTTAGTTGAAATTTTATCTAAAATTGAGAGTTGCCTGTTTTGATATGGTTAACAAATCTTATACAAGATTACAGGTAACTCTCCAATTTATTTAGTTAAACAAATCTCCAGAATTAGAATACGCAAAGCAGAAAAAGATAACGACTGATACAGTTCATAACCAATCCGTTTCCACCATGATTGGGGAAGATGCGTATCTTGCCAACATATGTGATCTGTTCTGACCATTGATGGGTTGTTTTATGCCCAAAAATTGCTCACAATTACATCACTCACAATACTATTCCCCATAATCGTCATTTTGGTCATTTATTAATACACGGATACCGCCAATTTTTACCCTTTTTATTCCCACTTAATGCTCTGGCATACTGCTTCAACACCGGGTTACTGTTAGTTTACAAATTCCAGAAAACCTTGGTTTAGTGGA
>NZ_JAHZMK010000040.1:0-8884 GCF_020387775.1 Photorhabdus antumapuensis | reverse complement strand
GCAGGAATCCTTACGGTACCCCTATGTGCTTCCATTCAAGCGCATCCCGCTTCGGCTGAGAATCGGCCTGGGGAACAATGTAGGAAACAATGTGTTGGTTTGCCTCACCGGATGCATATACATCATCGCGAATGATAGTCACAGCTTGCACAAGTGCAGGATACTGGCACAAGTGATGCTCGATCTCCCCCAGTTCAATCCTCAAACCTCGTACTTTGACCTGTTCGTCGAGCCGGCCGATAAATACAACGTTGCCGTCAGGTAAAAATTTGGCTTTGTCACCGGTTCGATAAAGGCGCGTCCCAGTCTCAAAAGGGTTAACAACAAACTTTTCAGCGGTGAGTTCAGGCCTGTTCAAATAACCCCTTGCGAGACCTTCGCCACCTAAGTAAAGTTCGCCGACATACCCTGGAGGTAAGGCATTCAATTCCTGGTTTAGTATGTAAATTTGGCTGTTGGCTATGGGTCTGCCAATCGGAACGACATTATCATTGTGGAGCGGATCACAATACCAGTAACTGACATCAATCGTGCATTCTGTCGGTCCGTAAAGGTTGATCAATTGTGCGTCAAGAAGTGTATAAAAGTCATTTTGCAGTTGAACTGTCAGTTCTTCTCCGCTGCAGATGACGGTGTTCAAACTGTCTAGGGAAAAATGTTTCCTAGACTGTAAAAAACTCTTCAACATGGCTGGGACAAAGTGACAGACAGAAACCGACTCTTTTTGGATCACCTCGTATAGGTAACTTGGATCTTTATGCTTATCTCGTTCCAAAAGAACCATGGTTGCTCCTGTTACTAGCGGCAAAAATACTTCCCAAACAGAGACATCAAAACTCAATGGTGTCTTTTGAATAATCCGCTCAGCCGGGCCAATATCAAATTCTTTCTGCATCCAACATATTCGATTGAATAAACTGTGATGGTTGACCATGACCCCTTTGGGTTTTCCTGTAGAGCCAGAGGTATAAATGACATAAGCAAGATTTTGTGGTCCATAGTCGCGCTGAGGCGTATGAGCAACCACATTTTCACCGCCCCATAAGTCGAGATAAAGGGTGCGGGCCGCAGCAAGATCCAGCCGACGCAGCTGAGAGTGGGATAACAGGCAAGTTGCATTGCTATCTTCGAGCATGAAGGCCAACCGCTCCACAGGGTAGCTGATATCCAAGGGAACGTAGGCAGCACCGGCTTTTGTGATGCCCAAAATTCCAGCGACCATGTCTGGTGAACGATCAAGATACACCGCAACCCTCTGATCCGGTTTAACCCCTTGAGCTAACAGGTAATGTGCGATCTTGTTTGCACGTTCATCAAGCTGTCTATAACTGGTGCTCTGATCTGCAAAGCGCAAGGCGACGGCATCTGGTCGCAACCGAACCTGCTGTTCAAACAAATCCAACACTGTACCGCCAGCGCCCCACTCACGATGCGTGTCATTCCAAGTAGCGAGCTCAACCTGTTCTTTTCTGAGCAACGTGGGGAGGGAAAGGATTTTTTTATCGGCCATATCGACAATATTGCCCAACAGTTGTTTATAACCCTCAACAAAACGGCGAATGTGCTGCGCTTCAAATAGCTCAGTACTGAATTCTACAGCCCCTTGTAACCCATCTGAGGTTTCTGTCAGCATTAAGCTCATGTCAAATTTAGAAACGTTGGTTTCACACTGGACCAATTTCCAAGACAAGTCCGGAGTATGTAAGGTTTCCCTGGGTGAGTTTTGCATCACAAACATATATTGAAAGATTGGGTTAAACATTGCGCTTCGCGCAGGATTGAGTTGTTCAACCACTTCCTCGAATGGAAAATTTTGATGGGAATAGTCGCTCAGTACCCTGCGTTTCAGTTCTGCAAGAAAGTCCCTTACCCTTGCACCTCGCTCGATGTTGCTTCTGACTACGACCGTATTTGAAAACAGTCCCACAATATTTTCCAACTCCGAGCTGACTCGGTTTGCGACCGGTGATCCTACAGCGATATCGGTTTGACCACTGTACTGAAAAAGGAGCAATTTAAATGCTGCCAACACCACCATGTACAATGTGACTTCGTTTTGTGCCGCAAAATGGTTTAACTTGGCAACGTCCTCTACACCTATTTTGAAGTCTATGCTGTCACCATGATATGAACGATTCTTCGTCAACATGCTCCGTTCGAAACAAAGGCTGAGCCGCTCAGGAACAGGCGTAAGTCTGTCAATCCAGTATTGCTTGTTTTTTGCTGTCAGCATTGTATAACCGGATGAGTTCTGCCAGCGGGAATAGTCTTGGTAACTGACATTGAGGGGAGTCTGTGCGAGAGTCTGTTCATCGGTAAAGAGTGCGACAAGATCTCTAACGAGAATTGAAACTGACCATCCATCGGCAATAATATGGTGAAAGCACACCAGCAGTAGATGCTCGGTGTTGGATAGATTCATCAATTCCACCCTAAGCAAGGCGCCGTTTTCCAAATCAAATGGTATCTTTACCCGCTTGTGTATGTAGTCAGTCACCTCTTCATGTGTTTTTACACTTTGTATAAAAACAGGTTGTAATTGCTCCAGGACACATTGAGAAGGAATGCCGTCGAATACCGGAAAGCACGTTCTCAGGCATGCATGGCGTTCAACCAGTTTTACAAAACTTTGCTTTAACTTGGCAACATCAAGACTGCCTGTTATCTGCAGTGCAACAGGAATATTATAGGCAATAGAATGGGTGTCGCTTATCTGACTCAGATACCACAACCTTAACTGAGAACTTGTAACAGGGGACAGAGCTTCTTCTTTTTGATTTCCATTGTTATTCTCCTGATGAAGTTTCAACCACTCTATGAATGATTCTCCGTCCTCCTTTTCATCAGCATGCCTTTCTTTTTTACTCTGCTCAGTGTTGCTTGCGCTACTTAGTTGCTTGACCTTTCTGGCAATTTCTATCTTCTTTTCAGCGGAAAAAGAAGCCATACGTTTGAATGGATTTTTCAAGTTCGATGTCCATATACTTTGAATAAACAGGAGTTGGGGAAAACGTTAAACAGCTAAACTGGCTGCCCAAACTTAAGTAAATTTCCACTTGGATCAATTAGGTGGAACTCCAACATGCCCCAGGGAGTTTCCACAAGCGGAGAGACTTCAGTCTGCGCTTGTAGTTCTTGAAACACACTTTGGATATCTTTCACGAAAATATAGCAAGAAGTGTTCTCTGCAATGTACTTATCGTTACATGCCCAAAAATGGATTTCAGCTTCCCCTCGGCTAATTATCGCATATTCATTAGGAACAAAATTGTCGCAATGGAACCCAAGTTTACTTGTGTAAAAGTCAACCAATTCATCTAGATCCAATGCAGCCAATACAGGGACAGCCTCCCAATCGCTCATATATTTTCCCTTTTATTTATATATAATTTTTAAACGCTCAGACAGGATTGTCTGACAAATCACTGTACGTTACTCTCATTAAATAAGTAATATGACTATAAAAATAGATTCAACAATACCTCCTAAAATCATGAGGAATTAACAATAAATTATTAAATATGATTTACTATGAATATAGCATTTTTACCTAGCATGGATTGCCTATCATGTCATCAACATTTGATCAGGGCAAGAGCGTGAAGGCTCATTTTTCATTCACATTTAAACCGGCCAGTAAAACCTGCACAAGATAGCCTTCATTTATATTGGCTCTGCGCCTGAGGGATTTCGGTTTGTCCGGCCATCTGATCTTTTCTTCGTAACCACTCACTTTTTAACTTACTTCCGCAGCTTCAGCCAGACTTTTTTTCCGTTGCGATTCTCCTGTTAATTCCAGCCAATGTGCGTTGTGGATCAATCGGTCTAACAGCGCATCTGCAACTGTCGGATTTTCCATCAATCCATACCGACCGGTAATTGGTTCACAATCACCGTGCTGCGTTGTTCGTATCTGTCCTCAATCACATCCAGCAGATCGCTGATTTGTTTCCCCTTAAATCTCTCTAATACTACAGCCGTAACTGCTCTGTAATCATAAGGTTATCCCGGCTACGATAATGACATTGTTGTGCGTAGTATTGGTGTCATCGCCGCCAATATGATCAATGTAAAATCTGCTCGACGGTGTCTCCCGTTTTTTCCATTAATTTAGACAGCAGTTTACGCAGTTCCGCCACGTTGAGGGCTACCAGCCCCGCCGGCGTTTTTTTCTCCCCTATCCGCAAAACCGCCAGCACGGCATAAGCCAGTAGCGATAAGGTAATGTGCCGATACCAGCTATGCCATTGCCGCACTTCATAATGATCCAGGCCGCATTTTCCCTTCGTTTCCTCAAAACCACATTCAATTTCCCAGCGACGGCCTGCCACCTGGGCCAGGGTTTTCAGATCAGCCTGTTCTCTGCGCGCATACACCACATAGTACTACAGTCGTACGCTGAGAGCATAAATCTATGGTCGCCCCCGTTTTTGCAACACTCATTTTGATTTATGATGGGCTTGCTTAAATCTATCCGGCGTCATATGAGCAAAGATGCCCGCGCCCCAATGAGTTCCGCGCCCGATGAACCTAAAAAAGTGTTCGACTTCAATGTGCCATTTTTATGCTCAGGTTTTTCATCAGGCCGTTTGGCCGTTCATGTCATCAATAATCAGTCTTCGCAAAACCAAGATGGGTAACTATTTACACTAACAATACTGTCCCTGCTCAGGCAGGGAGATTACCTTTACCGCACGAACACGCTTTGTCGTGTTGTGATGGCCCAGGCTATCCGGGCCCGCACAAGCCACTACGCAGGAATGTTTTCTTGCCAGCTGTGTCCTGACCCAGTCAGCAAGCCTTCCCGATTGATGGTCTATCCGTTGGATAAAGACCCGGGCACACTGGACTAAAAGTCGTCGCAGGTTCTTGTTACCGCGCTTGCTTATTCCCAACAGCGTATTTTTGCCCCCGGTACTGTATTGTCGTGGAACTAGTCCTGTGGAGGCAGCAAAATCCCGGCTATGAGCATATTGTTGCCCGTCACCGAGTTGAGAGGATAAAACGCTGGCCGTAATCGGACCTATCCCTGGGATCGTCATCAGCCGCTGCCCCGTCTCATCACAACTCAGGGCTTTTTCCAATTTACCGTCAAGCTTAGTAATTTGTTCAACCAGATAGAGATAGTGAGTGTATAACCGCATGAGTAACTGGATCAAATAGGGTGGGAGTACATTTTCAGCCAATACCGTTGAAAACCGTTTTATCACCGAAGTCCCTGTGGGTAGACTAATACCAAATTCCAGTAAAAAAGCCTACATCTGATTGATCGTTTTTACTTTATCCCTGATCATCGATTCTCTCACCCGATGTAATGCACGTATTGTCTGTTGAGTTTCTGTTCGGGGCCGAGCAAAGCGCATAGAAGGACGTGAGGCAGCTTCACAGATGGCCTCAGCGTCAACAAAATTATTTTTATTGCTTTTACAAATTGAGGTGAAATTAATTTCGTGTCATGGCCTAAATCAGCTATCCGTCTTGCCATGAAATGTGCGCCAGCACAGGCTTCCATGACAACAGTTGCCGGTGAGCAATTGGCGAGAAACTCCATCAATTTAGTTCGGGTAAACTTTTTACGGAGAAGAGCATGACCTAATTTATCCTGACAATGGATATGAAAGGTGGGCTTGTTGAGATCGATACCGATAAGTGTAATATTATTCATGGCAATGACCTCTTTAAAAATAATCACCCTGTCAACATACAATGACAGGGTGGGGGCGGCCATCTCATTAAGTATGGGGTATTCCTGTAACCAATTAATATGATCGTTCGCTTTATCATCATGGTGAAAGGAAAGTTATGCCCGTATACACAGTCAAAGCCGCCATTCTAGATGTCAGCCCTATGATCTGGCGACGTTTTCGAATGAAGAGCGATATGTCATTAGGAGCCTTTCATTTTCTACTGCAATTTGTTTTTGGCTGGGATAATAACCATCTCCATACCTTTCATATCTACGGTAAAGACTATGGTATCTACTATGAAGGAGGTCTCAGTTTTTATGATGATCCCTGGGCTGTTTCACTTGCGTCTTTTCATTTCGAAAACCGGGATAAATTCACTTATGAGTAAGGTCTGGAAAATCATCCCAGAAGAAAACTCATGGCCCAGTTATCTTCACAGGGAATGCAGGCTAATCAACAAATTACTTTCTTATCGGATGGTGCTGATAATTTAAGGGATCTACAATTTAACCTGTACCCCGAATCCCAGCACGTACCTATAGTGACGCCGGATAGATTTAAGCGAGCCTAAAATTCATCAAAATGAGGGTTGCAAAAACGAGGGTGACCATAGATTTTACGCTCTCCAGTAGGTAGGAGTAACCTGATTGCTGGCTTGATACCGCCTGAATTTCTTTATCTATTTCGTGAATACGGGCATCAAATCGCCGCATATCTTCTTATAGCGAATGGAGCAGACGGCGGAGGACAAATGGTTTCCCTCTTCCAAAATGTCAGGCAAAGCCTGCCGGAGTTGCTGAATGCTCGCAGGGATAATGATACCTTGCTCGGCGAGCCACACCCGGATTTGATTAACCAGTGCGGTTGTTGTTCCACCCTAAGTTGTCGGGCACTGCATAGTGCTGATATCCTGCTGTTCAAGAGTTTTGACCGGCACAAAGTGGATACCGGGACGACAGGCGGTTTCACAGATAGCCAGCGCATCATTGGCATCATTTTTCTGATTTTTACAGAGTGCCTTGACATGCTGCGTCGGGATAAGCCTGATTTCATATCCCATGGCTTGTAACGTTCTTCCCCAGTAATGAGCACTTTGACAGGCCTCCATCGCAATAAGTGTATCGGGAGGAAACGCTCGGAGTGTATCCAGTAATTTTTGTCGTGAGACTTTTTTGTTCCAGCGACAGAGTTATCCGTTAACCAGACACAGACCTGGAAAACATTTTTAGCGAGCTCAATGCCCACCACTTTGGTTGTGTTCATAAGAACCTCCCGAAATGCAATATATTCAGTATCAAGTCAAAGATGACACGATCGGCAATTAAAAAAGGGAGCGTCCATCACATCACTACAAGAGTTGTATCCGAGCATGATGCAGCCCAACCAGACTCGATATCTTTGCGTTGCGCACTCTGTTCTAGAGATTATGACGTGCGGGATTTGGTGCTGACAAGGTCTCAATGAGATTAACTTCCGAAGTTATGAATAGGTGTGTTTTTCTCTTCATAATGCGAAGATCCGAAAATAGCAAAGTCGGATCTAGGGTTACCGCGGTCCACTACTTCAGAAGTTCTCTCATTTCTTGCGTTAGTCACGAGTGACAAAAAACCTATTGAAATTATATGTTATCTTTTCTGTGAATACTCGAGGAATACTGATATGGATGACAAAAGTAATGTAGCTGTGTTTATATCCTATGCTTGGGGCGGCTCACTGGAAAAAAAGGAATGGGTTCGGCGACATATAGTAAACAGTCTTAATTGGAAATATTCAGTCTTCTGGGACCGCGATACTATCGGTTTCGGCGAATCCATTGACGCATGTATACTAAAAGCGCTCTCACAACGCCCTGTTAAAGTGTTTTGTATTTGTGATTCTGACTATTTGCGTTCTGCAAAAACAATGGGTTCTGGTTTATACCGAGAAATACAAGTCCTTGAAAAAATCGCCTACGAAAATGATGTAAAAATTATCCCTCTGATATTTGAAGCTGAATGCATTCAGGATCTTCCCACTCCACTTGCAGGCCGGGCATATCTGGACCTAACAGAATTACACAAACGAAATTTGTTTCTTGGTGACGCCATATACGCTTTGGCTGAGGGGGTCACTCAGGCTGAAATGAGTGTCTGGATGAAGAAAAATATAGCCAAGGATGATTTGTTTAGACTGGCAAGACGTCATTTCCAAGACGTGGAGGTAAAGATTTATGGTAATGGGCGTACCCATGAAGTCATTCTTAGCCCCCAGCAACCTCTGTTGCCTGCGCAGTGGATGTGGAACAGCAGTGAATGGGGTTATATGTTGTCTGATGATAATGATACATTTTGTCCGGCCAAAGGGCGCTGGCATTGGGATTATTCCAGTCCGTCACGGGGCATGAGAGCACTTGGTACGGCAACCATGTCAATATTTTTTCCAGAACAAACAACACCGAGTGACCAAGCCGCATTGCATCGCGCTGGCAACGTTTTAGCTCAAAAGTTCTTCTCCATGATTTATAAACATGAACCTTTCATTCTGGAATCGGAAGATATTATTCCGTTATTACTTAATGATGTAGACGGGTATAAGACATTGGAGTTTTTGTTGAAATCAAAAAATAAATCGTAAAGTCTAGGATTATCCTATGACTGTAATTTTGGCGGGATTGCTAAAGCGCCAGCGACGCCATCAGCTCTTCATCGTCAAATTCCAGGCATCTCCCCTGAGCATTGCCGTACCCGCGCCACAGACTGAGCAGGTCGGGCTGCAAGCAGAAGGAGATGTTATAGACGTGGGAGGCACGGTGCATTTTGAAATGTGTTAACGCATCCTAAATGAACCTGATACCTTTGGGATTAAAATTGTTCCTGAGATACTGCAAGGAATTCTCAAAGCAGAATTGTTTGCTTCTGTTTCAGTTTGTTTCTCACTTAGCTTAGGGGCCCGTAAGGTATTTTCTTTCACCTTCAGGTCTTCTGCATCCGTGGCTCCGGTCATGCATTCCCTCGTGCGGGGTATTGCGCCTTCAGTCATTTCATCCAGCAGTTGCTTCATCTGCGCCCGGACCTCGTCGGAGCAGCTGTAATCCACATTCTCGCCGTGCTCAGCAAGCGCAACCAGAAGGTTTTCCGTCTGCTCAACCCGGTAGTAAATTCCCCATGACCATGCGCCAGTGAAGATCTCTGTAAATGGGGTACCGTAAGGATTCCTGC
>NZ_JAHZMK010000004.1:365-2595 GCF_020387775.1 Photorhabdus antumapuensis | reverse complement strand
TCGGTAGTGCCGTCCGGCAGGGGCACGGTCTGGTTAGTCAGCCAGATAATATCCGAAGTCAGCAGCGCCATTTGCGCCGGGCTCAAGGCGACACCCGGCGTTAACTGTTGCTGTTGGCCAAAGGCGATACCGGCATCCATCAGTGCTTTAAACTGCGCTTCGTCGTTGTTGTAGCCCGGCAGATAGCGCCGGCCGGTCAGTTGGGTAATCTGGTCGCGCACCAGCCGCTGTTCGTAGAATCCATCGCCTAACCGTTTGTGGACCCGCGCCGGGTCATGCGTTAACTGTTGCCGCATATAATCCGAGCCCAGCCACTGTTTGTACTGGGTAAATTTCGGGTCGGTCTCGACCAGATAGTGGCTGTCGCTGCCCGGCTGCACGGTATACAGGCTGTTATCCGGCAGGCGGGTATTAGGGGTGACCACGCGTATCGCCGGGTCAACGGTTTGTCCTTTGACCGTTTCCGCCGGAGGCCGGTCGTCTATCTCGGTTACCGGTTTGACCGCCGTGGGGGCCGCGTGTATCTGACCGGTCTGTCGGTCTGTAATCGTGATATCGGCGCCCTGCGGACGGGTATGCTCCTGCCAGGCCAGCGTTTTCAGGTCAATCGTTTCTATCACCGGAGCGGGGTCATAATGGCTGCGGCTTTTCCCCTGCGAGGTTTTGGTGCCGCGGAATCTGGGCTTAAGTCGTTTCTTTTTCGCATACCAGTGAGTCTGGCGGCCGGCATCCGTGGTGATGCGTTCGCCCTGAGTGGCTATATTGTGCAGTTCGCCGATTTCCCCGTCCAGCGCGCCGCCCGCCACGATTTGGCTGTCGTGATTGGTGACCTGCGCACTGTTGAGTGTGATATTGCCGCCGGCCAGAATTTTACCGGGGTCACTCTGTTTAACCTGCGTTTCCTTGACGGTGCGGGTGTACTGATATTCGTAAAAGTCATTACTGCGGCTGCCGTCCGGCATGATGGCATCGTGTACGCCGTATGTGTTGTGGCGGGAAGTGTCCACCTGTGACCAGTCATAGCGGGCGGTCTGGCCGCTCAATACCGCATCGTGATGCTGCGATTTTTCCGTCTCGACAACCTGAGTCACCAGACCGGCGTTGGTGTTGTTAATCTGGTCGGCCTGAATTTTCAGGTTGTTTCCGGCCTCAATTGTCGCCGCGTGGTTATTGAGTTCACTTGCCTGACCGGTGGCTGTCAGGCTGTTGTCCAACCGGCCGCCAATGTGCATATCGCCCACGCTGTAAATCTGGGCATGATGACTGTTGTTCAGTATCCCGGCGCCGATATCCAGCCTGTCACGCGCGGCAATCACGGCGGCTTTGCCGTCCCGTGCGCTGTTATTCAGGGTGCCTGTCTGGAGGGCGAGTTGGTCACCGTAAAGGCGCCCGGTGCCGGTATTGTTCAGGGTGTTGGCCGTGAGATGGGTCAGACCGCCGTCAATCAGTCCGGTATTGTTCAGCGTATCGTGAACGTGGATTTGCGTTTGCCCGGCGCTGATTTCACCGGCGGCGCTGTTGGTAAGATTGTGGGCGTCAAGATGCAGCGCCTGACCGGCTTTTATCTGGCGGTCATTGAGCATATTGCCGGTAGTTTTCAGGGTCAGATTGCCATTGGCCGCGGTGTTGCCGGTATGGTGAAAATCCCCGGTTAAGGTGACCGCCATATCGCCCTGCGATAACAGCTGGCCGTCACCGCTTAAGGCGTGTGCGTTAATCGTGGCGTGTTCCCCGGCAATCAGCGTGCCCTGTTGGTTGTCAATCCTCAGATGCGGTTGCTGAGTCTCGCGGTTGATAGTGAGCTGTTTGCCTGCGGAGACCAGCCCCTGAGTATTATCCAGAGTCTGGCTGATGTTCGCTTGCAGGTGATTAGCCGCTCGTAAAGCCCCCTGATGGTTGTCCACCTGTTGAGCGTTGACCGTCAGGTTTTGCGCCTCCAGCCCGTTATCTGCCTGTGCCGTCTCATGGTTAATCAGGTGAGCGGTGTTCAGGGTCAATTGCTGACCGCCCCGGATAAGGCCGCCGGTGTTATCGGTTTGGGTTTCAACATTAAGAGTGGTGTCGCCTACCGCCTGCACTTGCCCGTGACGATTATCGAGCTGCGTAGTCGTCAGATTCATGGTGTCGGTTGACAACAGTTTCCCATCTCGGTTATCGATCTCCGCTTGTCCGGTGTCAACGGTGAGCTTCCCGCCTTGCAGATGCCCCTGACGGTTATCCAGCGGGCCGC
>NZ_JAHZMK010000004.1:0-196 GCF_020387775.1 Photorhabdus antumapuensis | reverse complement strand
CTTTGCCCTGTTGTTGCATCACACCGTGTTGATGGCTCAGGGTGTCGGCGTTGACGGTAATCTGCCCGGCCTGCGTTTCAGCCTGATTCAGTTGCAGTTCACCGGCTTGTATCGTCAGGGCGCCATTGGTCAGCAGTTTGCCCTTATCACCCAGCCAGCGTTGGCTGTTGAGTGACAGTTTCCCGTTACCCGCCAG
>NZ_JAHZMK010000039.1:0-34415 GCF_020387775.1 Photorhabdus antumapuensis | reverse complement strand
TTAATATTAATCATTTAATAACTAATGCTGATAATTTCAAATTAATTTCACTTTTTGTATTAATTATGTGATGCATATCACATTTATGATGTTTTATTTCAGGATGAAATCACTGGCAAAGTGATGATTGTCGTAAATCGGTGATGAGATATTATCTTTTCTGATTATGTGAGGATTTATCCATGCTAATCTTGCTTTTTACCTACCGCTCGATCTGCCAGAAGATCACTTAACCTAAATCCTTTATAATTGTATGGGATAAATAGCATGATTTGTTGTCGTCATTGCTCTCCCTGGGAAAGGGGAGAGCAATGAAAATATTAATGGGTTAATCAGGCAATACTTTCCAAAGGGAACCAAACTTAATGAAGCCTCTAAGCAGGAAATAAATTTTGTGGTAAACCGATTAAGTAATCGCCCCCGAAAAATTTTGGGTGGTAAAACACCCAATGAATTATTTAAAGGAATACGGATGTGTTTACTTCCAGAGTAACGATGTTGCACTTATTATGTGAATCTGCCATTTCAAAAAAATAAGAGAAGTGATAATTACCATATGAGTTATTTAGTCAAGTTTTTGTTATTATTGATTGGGGTTTAATCTAATCTGGTTTTCTTTTCTATATATAAAAATATGTTTCATTGTGTGGTTTTTATTTTTATAAATTATTAAGAGTAATTAATGTGAATCTTAAAAATAACCGTATGTTTTTCGTTGTTAATATTGGTTAATTTAATTAAAAGTCTGGTTTTGACATTAAAATAACGAGTGATAATCAACATGAAAATTGAATAATATAATCTCTATATATTTTCCTGCTGTATGGAAATTAAACAATATTAGAATAAAACTACAGGTTAATAAATGTCGCAGGGCATCAAGTAAATTACCTTGTAGAACGATTTACTTGAGATATATTGTCTTTTAATTAATGGTTCACTGCATAACCTATTGTTTTATAAAAATAATATTTGTTGTGGGATAGTGTGTAATAAAGTCATTTCTAGTTTTAAATTGTTTCTCTATGGTATTGAATGTAATAATGTTTATATTGGTTTTATCATCTTATTATTATAAAATAATATAATGAATTTAATTTTAATTTGTATTGGTTTGTTTACGGTATTTACATTAATGATATTATTTATTTGTTGAAAAATAGTGTGTTATGAATTATTTTTAACCCATCTTATATTTTCAAATAATTGAATATATAGGGTGGGCTTGTAAATATTTAATAATTTCATTTGTGATTGAGGTGTTTGTTCATTGTTAATATAAGGAACTTATTTTATAGGTAATTATCGAAGTAAACTTTTTGATAATTGCAGGTTAATTTATTCGGTTTTTCTTGGTAAATACGTCATTTGTTTCTGAAATAATTTCAATTAGATATTAATAGAGAATAGATAAAATACAATGGTGATTTGGTATTTATACATAATTAAATGCAGTTAACGGTTCCATTTTTAATGATGGAATTCAGTATCAACTAATTAAAATGGCAGTCAATTAATCGGGCCTATCTAAAAAACAGGGACAAAAATAGAATGTTTTATTCCAGATTATAAGATGAATTATTGATTTCACTGTCAGGAAAATTAGTGTCAAAAATTTGTTAATTAGTCGTTATTAACCGGGCTATGGCATCCCGTATCTGCATATTTTGAATTGATGTCAGATGTATCGGTTTTTATTTCTTGGGGGCAAGAAGTAAGAAAGAAATATGTGTGATGGCTGTCAGACATGACAGTTTTCAAATTTCTAACAGATTCGTTGAGGTCGTAAATGAAAGATAGCATTGCTCAAGCAGGAAGTGCTTTTAAAGCTGAACTCCTCTCTCAGACGTCAGAAAATATAACCAACGTAAATGACACTTTACCACCGACTCAGAATGTAAAGAATATTCCCCAGACGTTTACTTCCAGTGAATCATTTTGGTATGAACGCCTTGCTGCTTTGCAACCCCTTCAATTACCTTTCGAAACCGCCGGAGAGCAAGCGGAACCCTACTGGGTAATCAGTGACTGGCACTCCCCATTGCCAAAAAATGGTGAAGAAGAGCCACTGCGAACGTTGTTACAGGCATTCGTTATCTATCTTGCGCGTTTGACTCAGCAGACTACATTCCAAATCGGTTGGTGTGTGGATGGCGTAAGCGATACCTCGGCAGATCTGGCACCGGTGGTGCCAATGGTCGTTGAGGTGGCGTTTGATAAGCCGTGGCATGTGGTAGCTAACTGGCTGGATGGTGAGCTTGCCCAGTTGGCCCGGCATCGTACATTGAGTCATGATTTTCTTGCCCGTTCTCTTTCATTACAGGTTATCTCGGCGTCAACTCGTCGGCTGTGGCGGATCGCCGTTGCTGCCATAACGGAGGATAGACCGTGTGATCAGGCGGTGCCCGGCGAATTGCTGACGCTCCAAATCAATGCGCAGGGTGGTTTTCGTTGGATCTATGATAAAAATCGCCTGAGCACGGAAGTGGTTCTGCGCATGGGTGAACATTTACAGATGCTGGCAGCGTCAAAAGGGCAGGGAGAGGCAGTTCCTATCTGGCAGCTTAATTTGTTATCTGAGGCTGAACGTAGCTTGTTACTGGAAACCTGGAATGCCACGGAAAGCCCTTATCCTGACCCATTATGTATTCATCAATTGTTTGAACAACAGGCAGCGCAAGCCCCGCATGCCACGGCATTAGAATATCAAGAACAGACCCTCAGTTATGCGGAATTGAATACCCGTGCTAACCGGCTGGCTCATCAACTGATTGCGCTGGGCGTTACACCGGACCGGCGGGTAGCGATTTGTGTGGAACGTTCCCCGATGATGGTGGTGACATTGCTGGCGGTACTGAAAGCCGGCGGGGCTTATGTGCCGCTGGATTCAACTTATCCGCGGGAACGTCTGGTGTATATCCTGAATGATAGTGCCCCGTCAGTGGTACTGGTTGATGAAGCTGGTCGAGCGGCGCTGGGCGAACAGGCGCTGGTAGGCGTGACGGTATTTGATCCGAATATCCAACTTGACCAGCCCGACAGCAATCCGCAGATCCCAGCGTTAACGCCACAGCATCTGGCTTATGTCATTTACACCTCCGGCTCAACCGGGCAGCCGAAAGGGGTGATGGTAGAGCATCAGGCGATTTATCAACGTTATCTGGGTTTTAATGATACCTACGCTGTCACCGCACAAGACCGGGTATTGCAATTTGCCGCGTTTGCGTTTGATGTCTCAGTGGAAGATTTTTTCTCGTCATTATGCAACGGCGCCACACTGGTTATCCGGGATGATAGCTGGCTGGCGTCGATACCAGAATTTGTTGCTTTAACCCGACAATATCGTATTACGGTGATGTCACTGCCGACTTTATTCTGGTCTGAATTGGCAGCCAGAGATAATGGATTACCGCTGCCAGATTGTCTCCGGCTCATCATCATTGGGGGTGAGGCGGTGAAAAAGAGTGCCATTCAGGACTGGTTTAGACAAGCAGGCCACCGGCCTCGGTTGTTGAATGGTTATGGTCCGACGGAAAACACCGTGACGGTGACCTATAAGGACGTGTTATCGCCGGAGGATGTCCGTTCTATCGGCAGACCGGCTAAGAATGCCCGTATCTACCTGCTGGACAAATATGGCGAACTGGTACCGGTAGGTTGCGTGGGCGAGATGTATATTGGTGGCGTGGGTGTGGCACGAGGTTATCTGAACCGGCCGGCGTTGAGTGTGGAACGTTTTATGCTGGATACTTTTAGTCCGGTATCTGGTGAACGGATGTATCGCTCTGGGGATTTGGCCCGCTACCTGCCGGACGGTGACCTGGAATTTCTGGGCCGTAACGATGAGCAGGTTAAAATTCGCGGTTTTCGGATTGAATTGGGGGAAATTGAAACCCGACTGACGGAACACCCGGCGGTACGGGAGGCGGCGGTGTTGGCACTGGACGGCGATCAGGGCAAACGGCTGGTGGCTTATGTGGAGGCGGAAGCGAATGAGCGATTGGCTGCTGATTTGCGTGAATACCTGAGTGCCATTTTGCCTGACTATATGGTGCCGGCGGCCTTTGTGCGTCTGGATACCTTCCCGCAGACCCCGAGCGGCAAGTTGGATCGTCGGGCGTTGCCTGCGCCCGGGGAAAACGATTTTGCCCGTCAGATTTATGAAGCCCCACAAGGGAAGGCTGAGATCACGCTGGCGGACATCTGGCGTGAGTTATTGGGCATTGAACAAATAAGCCGGCATGACAGTTTCTTTGCGTTGGGCGGTCATTCCCTACTCGGCGTGCAGATGATTGAGCGCTTGCGCCACTTGGGTTTGGCACTGACGGCGCGTGATCTGTTCCAGTCTCCGGTGCTGTCAGTGTTGGCTCAAACGTTGGGACAGCATCAGGCTGTGATAGTACCGCCTAACGTCATCACTCCAGCCACCACGGCGCTGACGCCGGAGATGTTGCCGCTGATTGATTTGGTTCAGACTGACATTGACCGCATCGTCGAGCAGGTACCGGGGGGAATGACTCATATTCAGGATATCTATGCGTTGTCGCCGCTACAGAACGGCATCCTATTCCACCACCTGTTGGAACAGGAAGGTGACCCCTATCTGGTGCTCTATCCGGTGGCTTTTGCTAATCGGTCTTTGCTGGACCGTTATCTGGCGGCGGTACAACAGGCGGTTGATCGCCATGACATCTTGCGGACGGCGTTTATCTGGCAAGGATTATCAGTACCGGCGCAGGTGGTCTGGCGTCAGGCGACCTTGCCGGTGACTGAACTGAAGCTGGACCCGGCTGATGGCCCAGTCATTGACCAGTTAACCCGGCGTTTTGATCCTGTTCAATATCGTCTTGACTTGAGTCAGGCACCGCTACTGCATTTTGTTGTCGCTCAGGAAACCGATGGTCGCTGGTTTTTACTGGAATTACAGCATCACTTGATTGGTGACCATGAAACGATGGAAGTGATGCACCGTGAAGTGCAGGCTTATTTTGCCGGACAGGAGGAGTGCCTACCTGCTCCGGTGCCGTTCCGTAATCTGGTGGCTGAGGCTCGGCTTGGGGTGAGTCAGGAAGCGCATAGCCGTTTCTTCACGGACATGTTGGCGGCAGTGGATGAACCCACGCTGCCGTTCGGGCTGACGGGTGTGCATCGTGATGGATCTCAGAAGACCGAATCTCACCGGATGTTGGTTCCTGAGCTAAATCACCGTCTGCGTGGTCAGGCTCGACGTTTGGGCGTCAGTCTGGCGGCGTTGTGTCATCTGGCTTGGGCGCAGGTGTTATCGCGCACCAGCGGGCAGGAGAAAGTGGTGTTTGGTACCGTCCTGTTTGGGCGCATGGCCGTGGGGGAAGGGATGGGGTTGTTTATCAATACCTTACCACTGCGGCTGGATATCGATGAGACCCCGGTACAGGACAGTGTGCGGGAGGTGCATCTGCGACTGGCCGGGTTGTTGGAGCATGAGCATGCTCCGTTGGCGTTGGCTCAACGATGCAGTGGGGTTGACAGCGGTGTGCCACTCTTTAGTGCTCTGTTGAACTATCGCCATAATGAGCAGCCAGATCCTTTGGATGAAACGATGGCCGGGATTGAATTCTTGGGCGAACAGGAGCGTACTAACTATCCGTTTGTGCTGTCGGTGGAAGACGGTGGCTCTACGCTGGGTCTGACTGCTCAAGTAGTACAGCCGTTTGATCCGGAAAGCCTATGCGGTTATATGCAACAGGCACTGGAGAGTCTGGTGGAAGCCCTGGAGCAAGCCCCAGAAATGCCCGTTCGGGGATTGGAAATCCTGCCGGAAGCGGAGCGTACCTTGTTGCTGGAAACCTGGAACGCCACGGAAACCGTCTATCCTGATCAGTTATGTGTCCATCAGTTGTTTGAACAGCAGGTGGCGAAAACTCCAGCGGCGACGGCGCTGATAGCCGGAGATAAAACGCTAAGCTATAGGGAACTGAATACGCGTGCTAACCAGTTGGCTCATCAGTTAATCGAACAAGGGGTTTATCCCGGTGATCATATTGCGCTCCTGTTAGAGCGATCGATAGAACTGGTGGTGGCCCAGTTGGCGATTCTTAAAGTCGGCGCCGTTTACGTACCGGTTGATCCCAGTGTGCCGGATGAGCGGAAAAACGGGTTGATAAATGATTGTTCCGCTCGGTTGCTGCTCACCGATACACAGACGGATATGCCGGCTAACCTGGCTGTTCCGCTGCTTCGTTTCTCAGATGAGACAGACACGAACAAAGAGGAAGATTGCCTCAACCCCGATTTACCGCATTCCAGCGCCGATTTAGCGTATATCATGTACACCTCCGGTTCTACCGGTACACCCAAAGGGGTGTTGGTACCGCATCGTGCTGTGGTTCGGTTGGTCATTAATAATGGCTATGCTGAAATCGGCCAAGATGACCGGGTTGCCTTTACAGCTAATCCGGCTTTCGATGCCAGTACATTTGAAGTCTGGGCACCGTTGCTCAATGGCGGGGCGTTAGTGGTTATCGATCGCGCCACGTTATTAACACCACCGGAGTTAGTCCGGGTTTTACAGGCTCACCACATCACAGTGCTGTGGCTGACTATCGGATTGTTTAACCGGCTGGCGGCAGAGTTATCCTCGGTTCTTCCGCAGATTAACATCCTGATTTTCGGGGGAGATATCCCCGATTTACATGTGATTGCTCAGGTTCTGGATAATCGTCCGCCACAACAATTATTACAAGCTTATGGTCCAAGTGAGGGAACCACTTTTACCACCATGTACCCTATCGTGGCATTAGCGCAGGGAGTGACCCGAATCCCCATTGGCCGACCGATAGCCAATACACGTATTTATCTGCTGGATGCTTACGGTTTGCCGGTACCATCAGGTGCGATCGGTGAGATTTATGTGGGGGGAGATGGGGTTGCTTGTGGCTATCTTAATCGCCCTGACCAGACGGCTGAACGTTTCCTGACAGATCCATTTAGTGATCAACCGGATGCGCGCATGTACCGGACCGGGGATTTAGCCCGTTATCTGCCGGATGGCAATCTGGAATTCCTAGGCCGTAATGACCAGCAGGTTAAAATCCGTGGCTTCCGCATTGAACCGGGTGAAATTGAGACGCGTCTGGTAGAGCATCCGGCGGTGCGTGAGGCGGCGGTGTTGGTGCTGGGTGATGGGCCGGACAAACGGCTAGTGGCCTATGTGGTGGCAGAAGCCCATGAGGGGCTGGCGATTGGTCTGCGTGATCACTTGAGTGCCATTTTACCGGATTACATGGTGCCGACAGCTTTTGTGCGTCTGGATGTATTTCCGTTGACCTCGAACGGTAAGTTGGATCGTCGGGCATTGCCGGCACCGGACAATGAAGCTTTGGCTCGTCAGGTTTATGCTGCGCCACAAGGCGAAACGGAAATGGCGCTGGCAGCAATTTGGCGTGAATTACTGGGGATCGAACAGGTCAGCCGATATGACAGCTTTTTTGCCTTGGGCGGCCACTCGTTACTCGCTGTACGGATGGTTGAACACCTGCGTCACTTGGGGTTGACGCTGGCAGTGCGTGACTTGTTCCAGTCGCCAGTGTTGTTTGAATTGGCACAAACACTGGGGCAGCACCCGGTTATGGTGGTGCCACCGAATGTGATTACGTCAGCGACGACGAAAATCACTCCAGAGATATTGCCGCTGATTGATCTGACTCAGGCTGAGATTGACCGTATCGTCGGGCAGGTGCCGGGTGGGATGACGAATATTCAGGATATCTATGCCTTGTCACCGTTGCAGGACGGTATTTTGTTCCACCACTTACTGGCAAACGAAGGTGATCCTTATCTGGTGGTCAGTCAGATGGCCTTTGCTGACCGGTCTCTGCTAGATCGTTATTTAGCGGCAGTGCAACAGGTGATTGATCGCCACGATATTCTGCGCACCGCCTTTATCTGGCAAGGATTGTCAGTGCCAGCACAGGTCGTCTGGCGTCAAACGTCTTTATTAGTGACTGAATTGACGCTGGACCCGGTTGATGGGCCGGTTAGCGATCAACTGGCTCGACGTTTTGATCCCCGTCATTATCGTCTCGATTTGGCTCAGGCACCGCTGTTACGTTTTGTGGTGGCGCAGGAGACCGATGGCCGATGGTTGTTACTGGAATTGCAACATCACTTGATTGGTGACCATACCACCATGAAAGTGATGAACCGTGAAGTGCAGGCGTACCTTGCCGGGCAAGGGAATCGCCTGCCTGACCCGGCTCCTTTCCGCAATTTGGTGGCTCAAGCCCGGTTAGGGGTGAGTCAGGAAGCGCATATCCGCTTCTTTACTGACATGTTGGCGGCGGTGGATGAGCCCACGCTGCCGTTCGGGCTGGCGGATGTGCATCGTGATGGATCGCAGGAGATAGCATTTCACCGGATGCTGACAACCAGCTTGAATGACCGTCTGCGTAGCCAAGCCCGGCGTTTGGGGGTCAGTTTGGCGGCGTTGTGTCATCTGGCCTGGGCACAGGTACTGTCGTGTACCAGTGGTCAGGAAAAAGTGGTGTTTGGCACGGTACTATTTGGGCGCATGGCGGCGGGAGAAGGGGCTGACAATGGTATGGGGCTGTTTATCAATACCCTGCCGTTACGGCTGGATATCGATGATACGCCGGTGAGTGATAGTGTACAGGCCGTACATACCCGGCTGGCGGGATTGTTGGAACATGAGCATGCTTCACTGGCGTTGGCTCAGAGATGCAGTGGGGTTGCCAGCGGTACGCCACTTTTTAGTGCCCTAATGAACTATCGACATAATGATCAGCTTGATCCTTTGGATGAAACGATAGACGGGATTGAATTTCTGGGCGAACAGGAGAGCACTAACTATCCTTTTGGAATGTCGGTAGAGGACGATGGTGCCACGTTGGGGCTGATCGCTCATGTGGTGCAACCGTTTAAGCCGGAAAGCTTGTGCAGTTATATGCAGCAGGCGCTGGAGAGTTTGGTCGAGGCGCTTGAACAGGCCCCAGAGACACCGGTACGAGCATTGAATATCTTGCCTGAAACGGAACGCACGTTGTTACTGGAAACCTGGAACGCCACGGAGAGCCCGTATCCTGAGGCGTTATGTATTCATCAATTGTTTGAACAACAGGTGGAGAAAACCCCGCAGGCCACGGCGCTGGTGTATCAAGAGCAGACGCTGAGTTATGCCGAATTAAATGCCTGTGCCAACCGCCTTGCCCATCAACTGATTGCGTTTGGCGTAACCCCGGATCAGCCGGTAGCCATTTGCGTGGCTCGATCCCCGACAATGGTGGTGGCATTGTTGGCGGTGCTGAAAGCGGGTGGGGCCTATGTGCCGCTGGACCCAACTTACCCGGGGGAGCGTCTGACGTATATCCTGAATGATACCGCCCCATCAGTGGTATTGGCTGATGCGACCGGACAGGTTGCACTGGGTGACGAGGCGCTGGCCGGGCTGACGGTACTTGACCCGAATATCCAGCCTGACCTGCCGGATAGTAACCCGCAGGTCCCGGAGTTGACGCCACAGCACTTGGCTTACATCATTTATACCTCCGGTTCAACCGGGCAGCCGAAAGGGGTGATGGTAGAACATCAGGCGGTGTATCAGCGTTATCTGGGGGTTAATGAACTCTATGCTGTCACCGAGCAAGACCGGGTGTTGCAATTTGCCGCTTTTGCGTTTGATGTTTCAGTGGAAGAGTGCTTCTCGTCATTATGCAACGGAGCTACGTTAGTTATTCGCGATGATAGCTGGCTGGCTTCAATGCCGGAATTTATTGCCTTAGCCCGGCAGAATCGTATCACGGTGATGTTTCTGCCGACTTTATTCTGGTCTGAGCTGGCGGCCAAAGACAACGGATTACCGCTGCCGGATGATCTCAGGCTCATTATCATTGGCAGTGAGGCGGTCAAAAGGAACGCCATTCAGGACTGGTTTAGGCAGGAAACCTACCAACTCCAGCTATTGAACGCGTATGGCCCGACGGAAAACACCGTGACGGCGACCTGTAAAGCAATATTATCCCCAGAAGACGATCGTTCTATCGGTCGGCCGATTAGGAATACTCGCGTCTACTTACTGGACAGAAACAAGCAACCTGTGCCATTGGGCTGCGTAGGCGAAATGTATATTGGTGGCGTGGGGGTGGCACGGGGTTATCTGAACCGGCTGACATTGAGCGAGGAACGTTTTATACCCGATCCCTTTAATCCGGTGTCTGATGCACGGATGTATCGCACAGGAGATTTAGCGCGTTATCTGCCGGACGGTGAACTGGAATTCTTCGGTCGTAACGACCAACAGGTTAAAATTCGCGGCTTCCGGGTTGAGTTAGGGGAAATTGAAACCCGGCTGGTGGAACACCCGGCGGTGCAAGAGGCGGCGGTGTTGGCGCTGGATGATGAGCTGGGCAAACGGCTGGTTGCCTATGTGGCGGCGGAAGCGTATGAGGGATTGATTGCTGATTTACGTGAACACCTGTGTGCCGTTTTACCTGACTATATGATACCGGCGGCCTTTGTGCAGCTGGATAGCTTCCCGCAAACCCCGAATGGCAAGCTGGATCGCCGGGCGTTACCAGCGCCGGGGGAAGCGGCGTTTGCCCGTCAGGTCTATGAAGCGCCGCAAGGAAAGATAGAAACGATGCTAGCGGCTGTCTGGCGTGAATTACTGGGCGTTGAGCAGATTAGTCGACATGACAGCTTCTTTGCATTGGGCGGCCATTCACTGCTCGCCGTGCGCATGATTGAACGATTACGGCGTGTCGGTCTGGGCGTATCGGTACAAACGCTATTTCAACATCCAACACTCTGTGTTCTGGCACAGTCTCTGGTTCAGCATGATGAAATCCAGGTGCCTGACAACGGTATTACACCGGATACGACGGTACTGACACCGGCGATGTTACCGCTGATTGATTTGACTCAGCCTGACATTGACGACATCGTCGGACAGGTACCGGGCGGGATAGCGAATATTCAGGATATCTATGCGCTGTCACCGTTGCAGGATGGTATTTTGTTCCACCATCTGCTGGAGAATGAAGGTGATCCCTATCTGTTAATCAGCCAGATGGTTTTTGCTGACCGGGCGCTGTTGGATCGTTATTTGGTGGCGATTCAACGGATCATTGATCGGCACGATATCTTACGTACTGCCTTTATCTGGCAAGGATTGTCAATGCCGGCACAGGTGGTTTGGCGGCAGGCCCCATTGTCAGTGATGGAATTGACACTCAACCCGGCTGACGGTTCGGTTAGTGACCAGTTAACCCAGCGTTTTGATCCCAGTCAGCATCGTCTTGACCTGAGTCAGGCGCCGCTACTGCGTTTTGTTATCGCGCAGGAAACTGATGGTCGCTGGTTGTTACTGGAATTGCATCATCACTTGATCGGTGACCATGAAACGATGGAAGTGATGCACCGCGAAGTTCAAGCGTATCTAACCGGTCAGGAGGAGAGCTTGCCGGTGCCGGTTCCTTTCCGCAATTTGGTGGCGCAGGCTCGGTTGGGTGTCAGTCAGGAAGAGCACACTCGCTTCTTTACCGAGATGTTGGCCGCGGTGGGTGAACCGACGCTGCCGTTCGGATTGACGGAGGTGCATCGTGATGGTTCGCAGGTGACGGAATCCCATCGGATGTTGGTTCCTGAGCTAAATGACCGCTTGCGTAGTCAGGCTCGGCGTTTGGGTGTCAGTCTGGCGGCGCTGTGTCATCTGGCTTGGGCTCAGGTATTATCCTGTACCAGTGGTCAGGAGAAAGTGGTGTTTGGTACGGTGCTGTTTGGGCGTATGCAGGCGGGAAATGGTGCTGACAATGGTATGGGGTTGTTTATCAATACTTTGCCGTTGCGGCTGGATATCGATGAGACCCCAGTACGGGCCAGCGTGCAAGCTGCCCATACCCGACTCGCCGGATTATTAGCCCATGAGCATGCTTCACTGGCACTGGCCCAGCAGTGCAGTGGGATTGCCAGCGGTACGCCACTCTTTAGTGCCCTGTTGAACTATCGGCATAATGCTTTGTCGGCAACGTCAGATGAACTGATCAGCGGTATTGAATTTCTTGACGCACAGGAGCGAACCAATTACCCATTTGTGCTGTCGGTGGAGGATTTTGGTGAATCTCTGGGGCTGACGGCTCAGGTCGTGCAACCGTTTGATCCGGAAAGCCTGTGCGGTTATATGCAACAGGCGCTGGAGAGTCTGGTAGAAGCGTTGGAGCAAACCCCGGAGGCACCGATACGGGCGTTGAGCATCCTGCCTGAAACGGAACGCACGTTGTTGCTGGAAACCTGGAATGCCACGGAAACCGCCTATCCTGATGCGTTATGTATTCATCAATTGTTTGAACAGCAGGTGGAGAAAACGCCAGCGGCGACCGCGCTGATAGCGGGAGATAAAACCTTAAGCTATACGGAACTGAATACGTGTGCTAACCGGTTGGCTCATCAGCTAATCGAACAGGGGATTCGCCCGGATGACCATGTTGCGATCCTGTTAGAACGATCGATGGAACTGGTGGTGGCCCAATTGGCTATCCTCAAAGCTAGCGCTGTTTACGTGCCAGTTGATCCCAGTATGCCGGATGAGCGGAAAAACGGGTTGATAAGTGATTGTTCCGCCCGGTTGCTGCTCACCGATGCACGGACTGATATTCCGGCTAACTTGGCTATTCCGCTGTTGCGTCTCTCGGATGAGAAAAGTGCGAACAGAGAGCAAGATCGTATCAACCCTGATTTGCCGCGTTCCAGCACAGAATTAGCGTATATCATGTATACCTCCGGTTCTACCGGTACACCCAAAGGGGTTTTGGTACCGCATCGTGCTATGGTCCGGTTGGTCATCAATAATGGTTATGCCAACATCGGACCGGAGGATCGGGTTGCCTTTACGGCTAATCCCGCTTTCGATGCCAGCACGTTTGAAGTCTGGGCACCGTTGCTTAACGGTGGTGCTTTAGTGGTTATTGACCACGCCACGTTATTGACACCACCGGAGTTAGTCCTGGCTTTACAGGCTCACCGCATCACGGTTCTGTGGCTGACTATCGGGTTGTTTAACCGACTGGCGGCAGAGTTATCTCCCATTCTCCCGCAAATTAAAATCCTGATTTTCGGGGGAGACATCCCCGATTTACAGGTGATAGCTCAGGTTCTGGATAATCGTCCGCCACAACAATTATTGCAGGCTTATGGCCCGAGTGAGGGAACCACCTTTACCACTATGTATCCTATCAAGGCGTTACCACTGGGAGCAACCCGAATCCCTATTGGTCGGCCGATAGCGAATACACGTGTTTATCTGCTGGATGCTTACGGTCAGCCGGTACCGTCAGGTGTGATCGGTGAGATTTATGTCGGTGGCGATGGGGTCGCCCAAGGTTATTTCAATCGCCCTGAATTAACCGCCGAACGTTTCCTTGTCGATCCGTTCAGTGATGACCCGGAGGCACGCATGTACCGCACTGGGGATTTGGCTCGCTATTTGCCGGACGGTAATCTGGAATTCCTGGGCCGTAATGACCAGCAGGTTAAAATCCGGGGCTTCCGAATTGAACCGGGAGAAATTGAGGCGCGTCTGGTAGAACACCCGACGGTGCGTGAGGCGGCTGTGCTGGCGTTAGGGGATGGGCCGGACAAACGGCTGGTGGCTTATGTGGTGGCACCTGCGGATGATGGGCTGGTGAATCGTTTGCGTGATCACCTGAGTAAAATTTTGCCTGACTATATGGTGCCGTCAGCCTTTGTGCGTCTGGAGGCGTTTCCGTTGACACCGAACGGTAAGCTGGATCGTCGGGCGTTACCCGCACCGGATAGTGAAGCTGTTGCCCGTCAGGTTTACTCAGCGCCACAAGGCGAAACGGAAATGGCGCTAGCAGCGATTTGGCGTGAGTTGCTGGGAATGGAACAGGTCAGCCGGTATGACAGCTTTTTTGCACTGGGCGGCCATTCATTGCTCGCTGTACGCATGATTGAACGTCTGCGTCACTTAGGGTTGACACTGGCGGCACGTGATCTGTTCCAGTCTCCGGTGCTGTTAGATCTGGCCCAAACGTTGGGACAGCATCAGGCCGTAATCGTGCCGTCTAACGTCATCACCCCGGAAACTACGGCGTTGACACCGGAGATATTGCCGCTGATTGATTTGACTCAGACTGACATTGACCGCATCGTCGGGCAAGTGCCGGGTGGGGTGGCCAATATTCAGGATATCTATGCCTTGTCGCCGTTGCAGGACGGTATTTTGTTCCACCATTTACTGGCAAACGCAGGGGACCCGTATCTATTAACCGGTCAGATGGTCTTTACTGAGCGAACTCTGCTGGACCGTTATTTGGCGGCGGTGCAACAGGTGATCAATCGACATGATATCCTGCGTACCGCCTTTATCTGGCAAGGGCTTTCAGTGCCTGCCCAAGTGGTTTGGCGTCAGGCATCCTTGTCGGTGACTGAACTGACACTGCACCCAGCCGATGGATCGGTTAGCGGGCAATTAACTGAGCGTTTTGATCCCCGTCACCATCGTCTGGACCTGAGCGAAGCACCGTTATTGCGCTTTGTGGTGGCACAGGAAACAGATGGCCGTTGGATTGTTCTGCAATTGCTGCATCATCTGATTGGCGACCATACCACGTTGGACGTGATGAACCGTGAAGTACAAGCTTATCTGGACGGACAGCAGGAGAGCCTGCCTGCTCCAGTATCGTTCCGTAATCTGGTGGCTGAGGCCCGGTTGGGGGTGAGTCAGGAAGCACATATCCGTTTCTTTACCGAAATGCTGGCGGAGGTGGATGAACCCACATTGCCGTTCGGATTGACGGAGGTGCATCGTGATGGCTCCCAAGTGACGGAATCGCAGCGGATGTTGGCACCTGAGCTGAATGACCGTCTACGCAGTCAAGCTCGGCGTTTGGGGGTGAGTCTGGCGGCTTTATGTCATCTGGCTTGGGCGCAGGTGTTGTCGCGTACCAGCGGACAGGAACAGGTGGTGTTTGGTACCGTAATATTTGGACGCATGGCGGTAGGGAAAGGGGTTGACAGCGGTATGGGGCTGTTTATCAATACCTTGCCATTGCGGCTGGATATCGATGATACGCCAGTGCGTGATAGTGTACAGGCGGTACATCGCCGACTAGCGGGGTTGTTGGAACATGAACATGCCTCACTGGCGCTGGCCCAGCGTTGTAGTGGTGTGCAGGATGGCGTTCCACTGTTTAGCGCTCTGTTGAACTACCGACATAATGATCAGCTGGATTCTATGGACGAAACGATGGACGGGATTGAATTCCTTGGTGCGCAGGAGTTTACCAACTATCCGTTTGCCTTGTCGGTGGAAGATTTTGGTGACGCACTAGGGCTGACGGCTCAAGTTGTCCAACCGTTTGAGCCGGAACGGGTATGCGGCTATATGCAACAGGCATTGGAGAGCTTGGTGGCGGCATTGGAACAGACCCCGGAAACGCCGGTACGGACATTGAATATCCTGCCTGAAATTGAAAGTATGTTGATGCTGCAAACTTGGAACGCCCCGGAAACGGCAGCATATCTTGATCCGTGGTGTATACATCAATTATTTGAACAACAGGTGGAGAAAACCCCTGACGCGACCGCGTTAGTGTATGAAACACAAACCTTCAGTTATGCCGAATTAAATGCCCGCGCTAATCGGTTAGCCCATCAGCTAATTGCGCTAAGTGTAGAACCGGACCAGCGGGTGGCGATTTGCGTGGCACGTTCACCGGCAATGGTAGTGGGATTATTGGCGGTGCTGAAAGCGGGCGCGGCGTATGTGCCACTCGATCCGGATTATCCGGGCGAACGTCTAACGCATATTTTGGCTGATGTCTCACCGGTTATTTTACTGGCCGATGACGTCGGGCGTACCGTGTTGGGCGAGAACGTGCTGACTGGGTTGACCGTGTTTGATCCGAATACATTGCCTGACCAGCCAGACAGCAATCCACAGATACCTGAATTAACCTCACGACATCTGGCGTATGTGATTTACACCTCTGGCTCGACCGGCACCCCGAAGGGCGTAATGGTTGAACATAGGCAACTGGTCAGTCAAATTACGTCGCTGAACACGAAGTGGTCGTTTAACGCATCTGACCGTCTATTGCAATTTTGCAACCCTTCTTTTGATGTTTGTGCATCAGAAATATTTTGCGCAATAACACAGGGGGCACAATTAGTTTTAAGGACAAATCAATGGATCTTGAGTGCGCAGGAGTTCTGGCGTCTGTGTGAGTCTTATAAAATTACCTACATTGCAATACCGGCCCAATTCTGGCGGATAATATCAGATGTTAATGAAGGCGATATCTATCAGGGCGTAAGGATTATTTGCATTGGTGGGGAAACGATATCTGATCATGAGTTACAACGTTGGTTATCGGCTCACCGTGAATACCCTGTTTTGGTTAATTGCTACGGCCCTACCGAAGCCACGATTACCACGACGATATCTTGCCTGAACGAAATGGCAGGGCAGGCCAATATCATTGGCCGTCCGCTGCCGAATACACGTGTTTACTTGTTGGATGCCCAAGGTCAGCCAATACCGCTAGGAGCAGTGGGAGAATTGTATATTGGCGGGGCCGGTGTAGCACGGGGTTATCTCAATCGTCCTGAGCTGACCACGGAATATTTCCTTGCTGATCCGTTTAGTGATAACCCAGAGGCCCGGATGTACCGCACCGGGGATTTGGCTCGCTACTTGCCGGATGGCAACCTGGAATTCTTGGGGCGTAACGACCAGCAGGTGAAAATTCGGGGCTTCCGTATTGAACCGGGTGAAATTGAGGCTCGGTTAGTGGAACATCCTGCGGTAAGTCAATCTGTGGTGCTGGCGCAGGCGGAAGGGCAGGACAAACGACTGGTTGCTTATGTGGTGGCGCCAGCGGATGAAGGGTTGGCGAATAGCCTGCGTACTCACCTGAGTGCCATTTTACCTGACTATATGGTGCCGTCAGCCTTTGTGCGTCTGGACGCGTTTCCATTGACGCTAAACGGTAAGTTGGATCGTCGTGCGTTACCGGAGCCGGACAATGAAGCGTTTGCTCATCAGGCTTATGAAGCGCCCCAAGGCGAAACGGAAACCGTATTAACGGCGATTTGGTGTGAATTGCTGGGGATTGAGCAGGTTAGCCGATATGACAATTTCTTCGCGTTGGGCGGCCACTCATTGCTTGCTATGCGAATGATGAATCTTGCCGCCGGTCGGGGTTTGATTTTTACATTGAATGTTTTGTTCCAATTCCCGGTGTTGTCCGAATTGGCATCGAAAATCACCTCGGATTTATTGTCTCTGCCACAAAGCGAGGCTATATCGGTACGACCTGACGGAATAGGGCTGCCATTGTTCTTTGTTCCCAGTGGCATGGGTGACTATTCCTATGTTTTCGGACTGGCTCAACATATCCCGTCGGGCTACCCGATTTATACGCTGCCTTGGCCGTCTATTCATGAAGAACCGATGTCAACGATGGAAGAGCAGGCTGCCAGAATGATCACCTTGATGAAAGCGGTACAACCCGTAGGCCCATATCGGATAAGTGGCTACTCTTCCGGTGGGATATTGGCTTATGCCATTGTCCAGCGGCTTTTGAGTGCTGGCGAGCGGGTTAATTTCTTGGGGTTAATTGATACGCCGGCGCCGCATTATTTTGGCAAAGAGGCTATGCAGCCCAAATACCATTTCTTTACTGAGCTGGCCCGGCAATCAGGGGAGGAATACAAAGAAGAGATTGCGGCGTTATACCGGCGAATTGATGAGTTGAATTTGGTGCAGGTTATTGTAGCGGCACAAGCTTTGGCGTTATATCCGGCAAGTCTGCGTGCTGATGTGATTGCAAAACGTTGGGAGCAGATCGAACATTACGCGCAAATCGTTGCGGATTATGAGCCGTCGGCATTAGCAATAACGTTGCATCAGTTCTACGCGGTGGAACCTTCTCCCGCTATTTCTTTTGTGATGGATGAAAAGCCGGAGTCCGTAAATATAGAGCCGTCATTAGGTTGGGAGCGGGTCATGCCCGATACTTCACTTAAGTTGATTGCTATTCCGGGTAACCATTTTAGTTTATTGGAGGAGGATGAAAATAAAATCGCTTTAGCTCAGATTTTGAATAGGGCGTTGACAATCAACTATGACAAGGAGGCTTCGTAATACTGATATATTAAGGAGGTACTCAATTATTTAGTTCTGGTGTGAGAATCCGGTATGTATTTATTATACCGGATTTTTTATGCATTAAAATAGAATAAGGGAAGTTATCATTCTCATATAAGTTATTTTTTAGGTTTCTTTGTTATTATTGTTGCTATTTTATATTGTGTGATCTCAAACGGATTTTATTGTTGATTTTATTTTGTTTTGTTGATTGCCTTGGTATCAAAATTATATTTTTAATTGTAACGTTATTGTTGGGAATATTTCTTGTAATAGATAATTATGAGAAGATAATCGAAGATATGATCATGGCAATGTGTTTTTGGGTGGTGACATAGGATGCTTTAATTACCCTTAATTTCATGATCTCGCTTTAGAATATATTAGGTTTATTTTAAATACCTGTGATAATTAAGAGCCTACCTATTAGAGGTAATTGTTGCTGGCTGTTCTTATAAATGAACAGTAAATACGGACAGTGCGGAAAATCCGGGGTATACACGCAGTATGTGAGGGGTGATTCGCCTCGCTTATGGCAAAAAATAGCCCTCTTGGATAGGCAATAAATGTATGTGTTGGGAGGAGTATGTAATTGAATAATATTAAGCTTTATCCTAGCTTGCACCACGTGTTGGTAAATATTGCGGAGCGTCAGAAAAATAACATCACAAAACGATCTAATTGGAATACATCTCGTTACAATCAATATTTTATTGCGTTAACTATTATACATGTCATATTATTTTATTATTATGAAATAATATGTAGTGATATTAATTGTAATTTGTAATGTTTCTTTGTGGTATTGAATATAATAATGTCCTTGTAGGGGTAAGAATAGAGTTTTTTATTTGTGTAATTAAGATCGATTATTTGTTCGGTTATTAGGAAAATTAGCATAAAAAATGACTAATTGGCCGTTATTAATCGAGCGATGGCAAGGTGTCTTAATGTTTTGAATTGATGTCGGATATGTCCGTTTTTATTTCTTGGGGGCAAGAAGTGAGAAAGAAATATTGGTGATGGCTGTCAGGTATGACAGTTTTCAAATTTCTAACA
The DNA here is from genome assembly GCF_020387775.1 of Photorhabdus antumapuensis. Classification (NCBI taxonomy): domain Bacteria; kingdom Pseudomonadati; phylum Pseudomonadota; class Gammaproteobacteria; order Enterobacterales; family Morganellaceae; genus Photorhabdus; species Photorhabdus antumapuensis. The sequence goes on along the minus strand of NZ_JAHZMK010000039.1, from coordinate 15,193 downwards.
GATTCGTTGAGGTAATAAATGAAAGGTAACATTGCTACAGCGGGAAATGTTCTTAAATACGAAGCTCTCTCTCAGATGTCATGTGAAAATATAACTCATAATACGTATGATACATCAATTCCACCACGAGAATGCGTTGTGGTGGGGGGAACGACCCTTGCGGTGTTCTGCGCCGAGCAAATTCTGGCGGCAGGGCATACCATACAAGCAGTGCTACCTACTGATACTGTTCTACAAACGTGGGCTGCCCGGCAAGGGATTGCTTGTGTGAACTCGGTTGATGCATTACAAGAACAAATCACGTCACAGCCTGTCGATTGGCTTTTCTCAATCGTCAACCCAATTATCCTGCCGGGGTCGCTCATTGAACAAATTCGTGGCAATGCTTTTAATTATCATGATAGTCCTCTGCCACGCTATGCGGGCAGTCATGCGACTTCCTGGGCGTTGTTAGCTCGGGAGACTCATTACGCTATTTCCTGGCACTGTCTTGAAGGCGGTGTGGATACCGGCGATATTGCCGTGCAATGGCCGGTATCGATTGAAGAACAGGATAACGCTTTCTCGTTGAATCTGAAATGTTACCAGGCGGCTCAGAAAGGATTTGTTGAACTACTGAAAAATCTGGGGCGCGACGCACTGGTGACTTATCCTCAGGATCTCTCGCAACGGAGTTTTTATGCTCAATCGCGTCGCCCCGATTGGGGGGGATATTTGTGTTGGGAGCAGTCGGCAGAAGTCCTGTCAGCTTTAGTGCGAGCATTGGATTTTGGGGAAAATTATTTAAATCCATTGGGTTGCCCGAAACTGTTACTGAGGAATGGCCCGGTACAAATTTCCTGGCTTGAGCGGTTGAACACATGCTCTGAGGGGATACCCGGTACGTTGATTAGTGTGGAGGAGGATGTCTGGCAGGTGACGACCGGTAGTGAAGATGTGCGAATCGGGGGATTCGCCACCCTTGAAGGTCATTTGCTGTCTGCCAGAGAGCTTGCCGATATATCGGAACTTAGGCCAGGCAAACAGCTTCCTTTACTCTCTTCACAACAAGCGCAGAATATAAAAGATACCCTGCAAACACTCGCACCCAGTGAACCATTTTGGTATAAGCGTCTTGCCTCGTTGCAACCACTCCAGTTGCCTTTTGAAATCATTGGGAAACAGGCAGAACCCCGATGGGGAATGAGCCCCTGGCAGCCTCCATTGTTAAAAAACGCTGGAGAAGATCCATTACAGGCATTGTTGCAAGTATTCGTTATCTATCTTGCGCGCTTGACTCAGCAGACTGAACTCCAAATCGGTTGGTGTGTGGATGAGGCAAACGATAAACCAGATATGTTGACCGGGTTGTCATCAATGGTGCCGATGGTTGTTGAGGTGGCGTTTGATAAGCCGTGTTCTGTGGTTGCTGATTGGGTTGATGATGAACTTGCTCGATTGGCACGGCACCGCACATTTAGTCGTGATCTTCTTTCCCGTTCTCCTTCACTGCGGTCTATCCCGGAATTAAGAGCAAGCCGCCCGTGGCAGATCGCTGTTTCTGTGATACAGGATGACAAATCGTGTGATCAGACGGTATCCGGCGAATTGTTGACGTTCCAGATGAATGCACAGGGCGGCTTTCGCTGGATCTATGATAAAAATCGCTTGAGCCCGGAAGTTATTCTGCGGATGAGTGAACATTTGCAGGTGTTGGCGTCATCAAAAAGGATGAGTGATGAAACCCCCGTGGGGCAGCTTAATTTGTTACCTAAGGCTGAACGTAGGTTGTTACTGGAAACCTGGAACGCTACTGAAACCGCGTATCCTGAGGCGTTATGCATCCATCAGTTGTTTGAACAACAGGTAGAGAAAAACCCAGAGGCAGTGGCACTGATAGCGGGAGATAAAACTTTCAGTTATATGGAACTGAATACCCGCGCCAATCGGTTAGTTCGTCAACTCATCGAACAAGGGGTGTGTCCCGGTGATCATGTTGCGTTTCTGCTAGCGCGTTCGTTGGAGCTGGTGGTAGCCCAATTGGCGATTCTCAAAGCTGGTGCCGTTTATGTGCCGATTGATCCCAGTGTGCCGGATGAGCGGAAAAACTGGCTGATAAGTGATTGTTCCGCCAGATTGTTGCTCACCGATACACAGGTGGATATTCCGGCTAACCTGGCGGTGCCGCTGCTTCGTTTCTCGGATGAGACAGACATAGGCCGCGAAGAAGATCGTATCAATCCTGACTTACCGCGTTCCAGCACCGAGTTAGCGTATATCATGTATACCTCCGGTTCTACCGGGACACCCAAAGGGGTTTTAGTGCCCCATCGTGCGGTAGTCCGGCTGGTTATCAATAATGGCTATGCTGAAATCGGACCGGATGACCGGGTGGCTTTTGCCGCTAATCCGGCTTTTGATGCCAGCACGTTTGAAGTCTGGGCGCCGTTGCTTAATGGTGGCGCATTAGTGGTTGTTGATCACGCCACTTTGCTGACGCCGCAGGCGTTTGTACAGGCTTTACAGATTCAGCGAATGACGGTTCTGTGGTTGAGTGTCGGGTTGTTTAACCGGCTGGCAGCGGAACTGTCTCCGGTTTTGCCGCAGATAAAGCTGCTGATTGTCGGCGGAGATGCCCTTGATCCCCATGTTATCGGCCAGGTATTGAACACCAGTCCGCCACAACAGCTATTAAATGGCTATGGGCCGAGTGAAGGCACCACCTTTACGGCAACATACCGAATCAATGCAGTAGCACCGGGAGCGACCAATATCCCGATCGGTCGACCGGTAGCCAACACACGGGTTTATCTGTTGGATGCCTATGGTCAGCCGGTACCCTTAGGGGTAGTCGGAGAGATTTATGTGGGTGGAGATGGGGTGGCCTGTGGTTATCTTAATCGGCCTGAATTGACCGCCGAGCATTTCCTTACCGATCCGTTCAGTGATAACCCGGATGCTCGTATGTACCGCACCGGGGATTTGGCGCGTTATTTGCCGGACGGCAATCTGGAATTCTTGGGCCGAAACGATCAGCAGGTTAAAATCCGCGGCTTCCGTGTTGAACTAGGGGAAATTGAAGCTCGGTTAGCAGAGCACCCAACGGTGCGTGAGGCGGCGGTGTTGGCACGGGGGGAAGGGCAGGATAAACGGCTGGTGGCCTATGTGGCGGCGGAAGCCCATGACGGACTGGTGAACAGTCTGCGTGCTCATCTGCAAGCTATTTTGCCTGACTATATGGTGCCGTCAGCCTTTGTGCGGCTGGATACTTTTCCATTGACTCCGAACGGTAAATTGGATCGTCGTGCACTACCGGCACCGGACGGCGAGGCTTTTGCCCGTCAGACTTACGAAGCGCCTCAGGGAGAAACAGAAATAGCGCTGGCGGCGATTTGGCGTGAATTACTGGGGATTGAGCAGATAAGCCGGTATGACAGCTTTTTTGCTCTGGGTGGTCATTCGCTACTCGCGATACGGGTGGCTGAACGCCTGCGTCACTTGGGATTGACACTGACGGCGCGTGATCTGTTCCAATCGCCGGTGCTGTCAGACCTGGCTCAAACATTGGGACAGCATCAGGCTGTGATAGTGCCGCCTAACGTCATTACGCCGGCAACTACGGCACTGACGCCGACGATGTTGCCGTTGATTGATTTGACTCAGGCTGATATTGACCGCATCGTCGGGCAGGTGCCGGGTGGGATCACTAATATTCAGGATATCTACGCTCTGTCACCGTTGCAGGATGGTATTTTGTTCCACCACTTACTGGCAAACGAAGGTGATCCGTATTTGTTAACGGGCCAAATGGCTTTTGCTGATCGGGCTCTGTTGGATCGTTATCTGGCGGTGGTGCAACGGGTGGTTGATCGCCACGATATCTTACGTACCGCTTTTATCTGGCAAGGATTGTCAGTCCCGGCGCAGGTGGTCTGGCGTCAGGCCACTTTATCGGTGACTGAACTGACATTAAACCCGGTTGATGGCCCGGTCAGTGAGCAGTTAACCCGGCACTTTGATCCACGTCAGCATCGCCTCGACCTGAGCCAAGCGCCATTATTGCGTTTTGTCGTGGCACAGGAAACCGATGGCCGTTGGATCCTGCTGCAATTACTGCATCACCTGATTGGCGACCATGAAACAATGGAAGTGATGCACCGCGAAGTACAGACATATCTAACCGGTCAGGAAGAGAGCTTGCCTGACCCGGTGCCTTTCCGCAATTTGGTGGCGCAAGCTCGGTTGGGAGTGAGTCAGGAGGAACATACCCGCTTCTTTAGCGAGATGTTGGCGGAGGTGGATGAACCGACGCTGCCATTCGGCTTGACAGAGGTGCACCGCGACGGCTCACAGGTGACGGAATCCCACCGGATGTTGGCGCCTGAGTTGAATGAGCGTCTGCGTGGTCAGGCCCGGCGTTTAGGTGTCAGTCTGGCGGCGTTGTGTCATTTGGCCTGGGCACAGGTGTTGTCGCGTACCAGTGGTCAGGAACAAGTCGTGTTTGGCACCGTGCTGTTTGGGCGTATGCAGGCAGCGGATGGCGCCGACAATGGTATGGGGCTGTTTATTAATACCTTGCCGTTGCGGTTGGGTATCAATGAAACCCCGGTACGGGAGAGTGTACAGACTGCTCATACCCAACTCGCCGGATTATTAGCCCATGAGCATGCGTCACTGGCGCTGGCTCAGCGTTGCAGTGGGGTTGCCAGCGGTACACCTCTCTTTAGTGCCCTGTTGAACTATCGGCATAATGCCTTATCGGCAACGTCAGATGAGCTGATTGGTGGTATTGAATTCCTTGGTATACAGGAGCGAACCAACTACCCGTTAGTGCTGTCGGTGGAGGATTTTGGTGATGCACTGGGATTGACAGCTCAGGTAGTGCAACCGTTTGAGTCGGAACGGGTATGCGGCTATATGCAACAGACGCTGGAAAGTCTGGTGGAGGCCCTTGAGCAAGCCCCGGATATGCCTATTCGGGCATTGGAAATCCTGCCAGAAGCGGAGCGTACCTTGTTGCTAACAACCTGGAACGCCACGGAAGCCGTCTATCCTGATCAGTTATGTATCCATCAGTTGTTTGAACAACAGGTGGAGAAAACGCCTGACGCGATAGCATTAGTGTATGAAGAGCAGACCCTCAGTTATGCCGAATTAAATGCTCGCGCTAACCGATTGGCTCGTCAGCTCATCAAACAAGGGGTGTGTCCCGGTGATCATGTTGCGCTCCTGCTGGCGCGCTCAATGGAACTGGTGATGGCCCAATTGGCGATTCTCAAAGCCGGTGCTGTTTACGTGCCGATAGATCCCAGTGTGCCGGATGAGCGGAAAAATTGGCTAATAAGTGATTGTTCCGCCAGATTACTGCTCACCGATACACGGGGGGATATTCCAGCGGATCTGGCTGTACCGCTGTTTCGTTTCTCAGATGAGTCAGATACGGGCCGAGAGGGAGATCGCCTTAATCTTAACTTACCGCGTTCCAGCACTGAGTTAGCGTATATCATGTATACCTCCGGTTCTACCGGGATACCTAAAGGCGTCTTAGTGCCGCATCGTGCGGTGGTCCGGCTGGTCATCAATAATGGCTATGCTGAAATCGAACCAGATGACCGGGTGGCTTTTGCCGCTAATCCGGCTTTTGATGCCAGCACGTTTGAAGTCTGGGCGCCGTTGCTTAATGGCGGCGCGTTAGTGGTTATCGATCATGCTACTTTGCTGACGCCGCTAGAGTTTGTACAAGTTTTACAGGTTCAACGAATTAATGTTCTGTGGTTGAGTGTCGGGTTGTTTAACCAGCTGGCAGAGGAATTGTCTCCGGTTTTGCCGCAGATAAGGCTCCTGATTGTTGGCGGAGATGCCCTTGATCCGCATGTCATCGGTCAGGTACTGCGCACGAATCCGCCACAACAGTTATTAAATGGCTATGGGCCAAGTGAAGGCACCACTTTTACGGCCACATACCGTATCAATGCAGTAGCACCGGGAGCGACCAACATCCCAATTGGCCGACCGGTAGCCAACACGCGGGTTTATCTGTTGGATATCTATGGTCAGCCGGTGCCGTTGGGGGTGGTCGGAGAGATTTATGTGGGTGGAGATGGGGTGGCCTATGGTTATCTTAATCGTCCTGAATTGACCGCCGAATGTTTCCTTGTCGATCCATTCAGTGATAACCCGGATGCCCGCCTGTATCGTACCGGGGATTTGGCGCGTTATCTGCCAGACGGCAATCTGGAATTCCTGGGCCGTAATGATCAGCAGGTTAAAATCCGCGGTTTCCGCATTGAACCAAAGGAAATTGAGGCCCGGTTGGCCGAGCACCCAACGGTGCGTGAAGTGGCGGTGTTAGTACAGGGGGAAGGGCAGAATAAACGGCTGGTGGCCTATGTGGTGGAATCAGGGGATGACGGGCTGGTGGACAGCCTGCATACTCACCTGAGCACTATTTTACCTGACTATATGGTACCAACGGCCTTTGTGCGGCTGGATGCTTTTCCGTTAACGCCGAACGGTAAGTTGGATCATCGGGCATTACCAGCACCGGACAATGAAATTGTTGCCCGTCAGGTTTACGCCGAGCCCCAGGGGGAAACAGAAATAGCGCTGGCGGCGATTTGGCGTGAATTACTGGGGATTGAGCAGATAAGTCGGTATGACAGCTTTTTTGCCTTGGGTGGTCATTCGCTGCTCGCTGTACGTATGATTGGTCGCTTGCGTCATCTGGGATTGACCCTGACGGCGCGTGATCTGTTTCAGTCGCCGGTGCTGTCAAACCTGGCGCAAACGTTAGGACAGCATCAGGCTGTGATAGTGCCGCCTAACGTCATTACGCCAGTAGCCACAGAGTTGACACCGGCAATGTTGCCGCTGATTGATTTGACTCAGGCTGATATTGACTGCATCGTCGAACAGGTGCCGGGAGGGATAACCAATATTCAGGATATCTATGCCCTGTCGCCGTTGCAGGATGGCATTTTGTTCCACCATTTGCTGGAGAATGAAGGTGATCCCTATCTGTTAATCAGTCAGATGGCCTTTGCTGACCGGGCGCTGTTGGATCATTATCTGGCAGCGGTTCAGTGGGTGGTTGATCGCCACGATATTCTGCGTACCGCTTTTATCTGGCAAGGATTGTCAGTTCCGGCGCAGGTGGTCTGGCGTCAGGCCACTTTATCGGTGACGGAGCTAACACTGAACCCGGTTGATGGTCCAGTCAGTGACCAGTTAACCCGGCGTTTTGATCCGCGTCAGCATCGTCTTGACCTGAGGGATGCACCGTTATTACGTTTTGTGGTGGCACAAGAAACCGATGGCCGTTGGGTCCTGTTGCAACTGCTGCATCACCTGATTGGCGACCATGAAACGATGGAAGTGATGCACCGTGAAGTGCAGGCGTATCTGACAGGTCAGGAGGAGAGCCTGCCTGCACCGGCACCTTTCCGTAATCTGGTGGCGCAAGCCCGGTTGGGGATGAGTCAGGAAGAACATACCCGTTTCTTTACTGACATGTTAGCGGAGGTAGATGAACCCACGTTACCGTTCGGGTTAACGGAAGTGCATCGTGATGGCTCGCAGGTGGCTGAATCTCACCGGATGTTAGCGCCTGAGCTCAATAGCCGTTTGCGCAGTCAGGCTCGACGTTTGAGTGTTAGTCTGGCGACCTTGTGTCACCTAGCTTGGGCACAGGTGTTGGCGCGTACCAGCGGGCAAGATCAAGTCGTGTTCGGTACTGTGCTGTTTGGGCGTATGGCGGCGGGAGACGGGGCTGACAATGGCATGGGGCTGTTTATTAATACCTTGCCGTTGCGGTTGGATATGGATGATACCCCGGTACGGGACAGTGTACAGACCGCTCATACCCGACTGGCTGGATTATTAGCGCATGAACACGCGTCACTGGCGCTGGCCCAGCGTTGCAGCGGTGTTCAGGGTGAGATCCCCCTGTTTAATAGCTTATTGAACTATCGGCACAATACTTTGCCGGTAACGTCAGATGATTTGATAAGCGGTATTGAGTTTCTTGGCGCGCAGGAGCGGACCAACTATCCGTTAATGCTATCGGTGGAGGATTTTGGTGATGCTCTGGGGCTGACGGCTCAGGTAGTGCAGCCGTTTAATCCGGAAAACCTATGCGGTTATATGCAGCAGGCACTAGAGAGCTTGGTGACAGCGCTGGAACAGGCCCCGGAAATGCCGGTACGACAGTTGGAAATTCTGCCGGAAACGGAGCGTACCTTGTTGTTAACAACCTGGAACGCGACGGAAGCCGCTTATCCTGATCAGTTGTGCATTCATCAATTATTTGAACAACAGGTGGAGCAAACCCCTGACGCGACAGCGTTAGTGTATCAAGAGCAAACTCTCAGTTATGCCGAATTAAATGCCTGTGCCAACCGCCTGGCCCATCAACTTATCGCCCAGGGCGTTGTACCCGACCAACGGGTAGCGATTTGTGTGACACGTTCACCGGCAATGGTGGTGGGATTGCTGGCGGTGATGAAAGCGGGCGGGGCTTATGTGCCACTAGACCCAACTTATCCTGGCGCGCGTCTGGCACATATTTTGACCGATGCTGCCCCGGCCGTGGTGTTGGCGGATAAGGCCGGTTGGTCTGCACTGGGTGAGGAAGCGCTGGCTGGAATCACGGTACTGGACCCGAATACCTTGCTTGATCAGTCGGATAGTAATCCGCAGGTACCTGGGCTGACTTCGCGGCATCTGGCCTATGTGATTTATACCTCCGGTTCTACTGGGGTGCCTAAAGGGGTGATGATTGAACACCGCAATACGGTTAATTTCCTGTACTGGGCTCAGCAGACTTTTGAAACAGAAGAGATCCGTAAGGTACTTTTCTCAACGTCGATGAATTTCGACTTGTCTATTTTTGAATGTTTTATGCCGTTGTCTCGTGGCGCGGCGATTTATCTGGTTGAGGATGCCCTGTCATTGATGCAGCATGCCCTGCCAGTGACCTTGATCAACTCAGTTCCATCGGCGATGAAACCGTTATTGCAGGCTCAGGCGTTGATGGCGTCGGTTCATACCGTCAATCTGGCGGGTGAACCTCTTAAAAGTGCCTTAATTGAACAGATTTTTGAAGAAACTCGGGTACAGCGGTTATGTAATCTCTATGGACCTTCTGAAACGACAACCTATTCTGCCTGGTTGCCGATACAGCGGGGTGACAGGATTGTGGAAAGTATCGGGCGTCCGATAGCTAACACCGGCCTTTATTTGCTGGATGGGCATGGTCAGCCGGTGCCACTGGGCGTAGTGGGGGAAATTTATATCGGCGGGGCGGGTGTGGCGCGTGGCTACCTCAATCGCCCTGACTTGACGGCGGAACGGTTCCTGATTGATCCGTTTAGTGATGTGGCGGATGCCCGGATGTACCGCACCGGGGATTTAGCCCGTTATTTGCCAGACGGCAATCTGGAATTTCTGGGTCGTAACGACCAACAGGTTAAAATCCGTGGTTTCCGCATTGAACCGGGTGAAATTGAATCCCGGTTGGTGGAACACCCAGCGGTGAGTGAATCTGTGGTATTGGCACAGGGGGAAGGGCAGGAAAAACGGCTGGTTGCCTATGTGGTGGCGGAAGCCCATGAGGGGCTGGTAAATAGTCTGCATACCTACCTGGGTGCCATGTTACCGGATTATATGGTGCCGTCAGCTTTTGTGCGTCTGGATGGGTTTCCGTTAACGCCGAACGGTAAATTGGATCGTCAAGCGCTACCGGCGCCGGACAATGAAGCCGTTGCCCGTCAGGTTTATGAAGCGCCTCAGGGAGAAATGGAAATGGCTCTGGCGGCGATTTGGCGTGAAGTTCTGGGCGTTGAACAGATCAGCCGGTATGACAATTTCTTTGCTCTGGGCGGCCATTCGTTGCTGGCGGTGCGGGTGATGAACCGGGTAGCTGCTTTGGGCATTGAATTGCCGCTAACCACCCTGTTTAAATCTCCTTCGTTAAGGGCATTTGCTGAGGCTATGCAGACCCGGCAGGAGCAACCGGATACTATTCTGCCCGCCATTGTGCCGATATCCCGTGAAGGGGAATTACCGTTGTCATTTGCTCAACAACGTTTGTGGTTCTTGGCACAACTTGAGGGCGTCAGTGAAACGTATCATATTCCGATGGCTCTGCGTTTGTGTGGTGAGTTGGATATCATCGCCTGGCAGAAAGCACTGGATACCTTATTTGCTCGTCATGAAGCATTACGTTCTGTCTTTGTCTCTGTAGATGGTCAGCCACAAGTGCGGTTGTTGGAGCCGGATAGTGGCTTACTGTTGTCTCAATATGATCTGCGTGGGGCTTCGGATGCGGATGGGGTGCTTGAACGCTTGAGCGTGGAGGAAGCCCATGCGTCATTTGACCTTGACAGTGGTCCGCTTATCCGCGCCTGTCTTATCCGGATCGCTGATGACGAATATCAATTTTTGCTGACCCAGCATCATATAATTTCTGATGGCTGGTCTGCCAATGTGCTGGTACAGGAACTGAACTCACTCTATACGGCGTTTATGGCCGGACAGTCAGATCCGTTGCCGTCGTTGGCGATCCAATACCCGGATTACGCCGCCTGGCAGCGTCAGTGGCTGTCGGCTGAACGTATTCAGGTTCAATCTGACTATTGGCGTGCAATGTTGGCTGATGCACCGGTTCTGTTGGATTTGCCTACTGATCGGCCTCGTCCACCGGAGCAGTTGTTTGCCGGACAGGCTGTGCCGATTAACCTGGATGTGGCGTTAACGACCGCCCTTAAGCGCTTGAGTGAACAGCAGGGCGTCACCTTATTCATGACGCTGTTGTCAGCCTGGGCGGTAGTCCTGTCGCGCCTGTCAGGTCAGGAAGATGTGGTGATTGGCACACCGAGTGCAGGCCGTAGTCGTCGGGAAGTGGAGCCGTTGATTGGCTTCTTTGTTAATACGTTAGCGTTGCGCATGGATTTATCCGGTGAGCTGACCGTGACGGAATTATTGGCGCGAGTTCGGCAAACCGCATTGGCGGCACAGGAACATCAGGATTTACCGTTTGAACAGGTGGTGGAAATCGTGCAACCGCCGCGCCGATTGGCGCATACCCCGTTATTCCAGGTGATGTTTGCCTGGCAGAACAATGAAAGCACAGAATGGGGATTACCGGGGCTGGCGGTATCGCCGGTCGATCAAGCCGTTGATGTTGTCAAATTTGATCTTGAACTTAACCTGTTAGAAGAGGAAGGCGGGATTGTTGGTGCGTTGAGTTATGCCACGGCCCTGTTTGATCCAACGACAATAGAACGGCAGGTGGGATATCTGCATGCGGTGTTGCAAGCGATGGTGGCTAACCCTCAACAGCCGGTCGGAGAAATTGATATTTTGTCTCCGGCAGAGCGCAGGTTGTTACTGGAAACCTGGAATGCCACGGCAACCGCCTATCTTGATGCGTTATGTGTTCATCAATTGTTTGAACAACAGGTGGAGAAAACTCCAGAGGCGATGGCATTAGTGTGTGAAGGGCGGACCCTCAGTTATGCTGAATTAAATGCTCATGCTAACCGGTTGGCTCATCAGCTTATTACACTAGGGGTAGAGCCGGATCAGCGGGTGGCGATTTGCGTGTCACGTTCACCGGCAATGGTAGTGGGATTGTTAGCGGTGATGAAAGCGGGCGGGGCTTATGTGCCACTAGACCCGACTTATCCTGGTGGGCGTCTGGCACATATCTTGCGTGATGCTGCCCCGGCTGTTGTGCTGGCGGATAAGGCTGGCAGGGTTGCACTAAGCGAGGAAGCGCTTGCTGGATTAACAGTACTGGACCCGAATACCTTGCCTGATCAACCGGATTATAATCCACAGGTACTGGGGCTGACTTCTCGTCATTTGGCTTATGTGATTTACACCTCCGGTTCCACTGGGGTGCCCAAAGGGGTGATGGTTGAGCATCGCAATACGGTTAACTTCTTGTACTGGGCTCAGCAGGCTTTTGAGACGGAAGAGATTCGTAAGGTGCTTTTCTCAACGTCAATAAATTTCGACCTGTCCATTTTTGAATGTTTCGTGCCATTGTCTCGTGGCGTGGCGATTTATCTGGTGGATGATGCTCTGTCATTAATGCAGCATGCCCTGCCGGTAACCTTAATCAACTCAGTTCCATCGGCAATGAAACCGTTATTGCAAGCTCAGGCACTGATGGCGTCGGTTCATACCGTTAATCTGGCAGGGGAACCGCTTAAAGGCGCCTTAATTGAACAGATTTTCGAGAAAACGCAAATACAGCGATTATGTAATCTTTATGGGCCTTCTGAAACGACAACCTATTCTGCCTGGTTGCCGATACAGCGAGGTGACAGGATTATTGAAAGTATCGGGCGCCCGATAGCCAACACCTGTCTTTACTTACTGGGCGAGTATGGTCAACCGATGCCGTTGGGCGTAGTGGGGGAAATTTATATCGGGGGCGCGGGAGTGGCGCGTGGCTACCTCAATCGCCCAGACTTGACAGCGGAACGTTTTCTTGTCGATCCGTTTAGTGATGTGCCGGATGCCCGGATGTACCGCACCGGAGATTTAGCACGTTATTTGCCGGATGGTAATCTGGAGTTCTTGGGCCGTAACGACCAGCAGGTTAAAATTCGCGGTTTCCGCATTGAACCGGGGGAAATTGAGGCCCGGTTGGTGGAACACCCGGCGGTGAGTGAATCTGTGGTATTGGCGCAAGGTGACGGGCAGCAGAAACGGCTGGTGGCCTATGTGGTGGCAGAAGCTCACGAGGGGTTAATTAACAGTTTACGCGAACATCTGAGCATTCAGTTGCCTGATTACATGGTGCCATCGGCCTTTATGCGGCTGGATGCGTTTCCGTTAACCCCGAACGGTAAGCTGGATCGTCAATCATTGCCAACACCGGACAATGAAGCCGTTGCTCGTCAGGTTTATGAAGCGCCTCAGGGAGAAACGGAAATGGCTCTGGCGGCGATTTGGCGTGAGGTCCTGGGGATTGAGCAGATTAGCCGGTATGACAATTTCTTTGCTCTGGGGGGCCATTCGTTGCTGGCGGTGCGGGTGATGAACCGGGTAGCCGCTTTGGGTATCGAACTGCCACTAACCACCCTGTTTAAATCTCCTTCGTTGAAGGCATTTGCTGAGGTCATGCAGGCCCAGCAGGAGCAACCGGATACTATCCTGCCAGCCATCGTGCCGATATCTCGTGAAGGAGAATTACCGTTATCATTTGCTCAACAGCGCTTGTGGTTCCTGGCGCAACTTGAAGGTGTCAGTGAAACTTATCATATCCCGATGGCCCTGCGTTTGTGTGGTCAACTGGATATCATTGCTTGGCAGAAGGCATTGGATACCTTATTTGCCCGTCATGAAGCGTTACGCTCTGTCTTTGTCTCTATTGATGGTCAACCGCAAGTGCGGTTGTTGGCACCGAATAGTGGCTTATTGTTATCTCAATATGACCTGCGCAAGATCCCAGATGCGGATATTGTTCTTGATCGTCTGAGCGTGGAGGAAGCCCACGCGTCATTTGACCTTGAAAGTGGCCCACTTATCCGTGCTGCTCTCATCCGGCTCACTGATGACGAATATCAGTTTTTGCTGACTTTGCATCACATTATTTCCGATGGTTGGTCTGCCAATGTGCTGATACAGGAACTGAATACGCTCTATACGGCATTTATGGACGGGCAATCTGATCCGTTACCGCCGTTGGTGATTCAATACCCGGATTACGCCGCCTGGCAGCGTCAGTGGTTGTCGGCTGAGCGTATTCAGGTTCAGTCTGACTATTGGCGTGCAATGTTGACTGACGCACCAGTCTTGCTGGATTTGCCTACTGACCGGCCCCGTCCGCCGGAGCAGTCGTTTGCTGGGCAGGCCGTGCCGATTAGCCTGGATGAGGCGTTAACGACCGCCCTGAAACGCCTGAGTGAGCAGCACGGTGTCACCTTATTTATGACGCTGTTGTCAGCCTGGGCGGTGGTTCTGTCACGTTTGTCAGGTCAGGAAGATGTGGTGATTGGCACACCGAGTGCAGGCCGCAGTCGTCAGGAAGTGGAGCCGTTGATTGGCTTCTTTGTCAATACGTTGGCATTGCGCATGGATTTATCCGGTGAGCTGACCGTGACTGAGTTGCTGGCACGAGTTCGGCAAACTGCATTGGCGGCACAGGAGCATCAAGATTTACCGTTTGAACAGGTGGTGGAAATCGTGCAACCGCCGCGTCGATTAGCGCATACCCCATTGTTCCAGGTGATATTTGCCTGGCAGAACAATGAGAGTTCAGACTGGAAACTGCCGAAGCTGGCAGTCTCACCGGTCGATCAAGCCGTTGATGTTGTCAAGTTTGATCTTGAACTGGGCTTGTCAGAAGAGGAGGGCAGGATTGTTGGGGCGTTGAATTATGCCACCGCCCTGTTTGATCCATCGACGATGGATCAGCAAGTGGAATATCTACGTGCGGTGCTGCAAGCGATGGTGACTGACCCTAAACAGCCGGTCGGAGAAATTGATATCCTGTCTCCGGCGGAGCGCAAGTTGTTACTGGAAACCTGGAACGCGACGGAAACCACCTATCCTGATCCGTTATGTATTCATCAGTTGTTTGAACAACAGGTAGAACAAACCCCAGACGCGATAGCATTGGTATATGAAGAGCAAACTCTCAGTTATGCCGAATTAAATACCCGCGCTAATCGGTTGGCCCATCAGCTTATCGCACTGGGCGTCGTACCTGATCAGCGAGTGGCGATTTGTGTGTCGCGTTCATCGGCAATGGTAGTGGGGGTATTGGCAATACTGAAAGCCGGTGGCGCGTATGTGCCACTGGACCCGGTCTATACCGGGGAGCGTCTGGCACATATTCTGACCGATGCCGCTCCGGTTATTTTGCTGGCGGATGATATCGGACGTAGTGCGCTGGATGAGAAAACGCTGGCTACTCTGACTGTGCTCGATCCTAATATTTTGCCTGATCAGCCGGATGGTAACCCACAGGTACCGGCATTAACCGCACAGCATCTGGCCTATGTAATTTACACCTCGGGCTCGACAGGGACGCCGAAGGGGGTGATGGTCGAACATCGTAATATCCAGCGTTTGTTTGAGGCGACTGAATCCTGGTATCACTTTAACCGGCAGGATATTTGGTGCCTGTTGCACTCCATCGCCTTTGATTTCTCGGTATGGGAATTGTGGGGAGCGTTACGCTACGGCGCAAAACTGG
>NZ_JAHZMK010000038.1:0-8643 GCF_020387775.1 Photorhabdus antumapuensis | reverse complement strand
AAAGCGGGTTTATGAATATCAGCCAATGGCGTAAAATAATTGACAGAGCCCGCCATCATGTTTGCAGCATTAGACAAGACTGAACGAGAAATACGGTTTAGTCCGTTGAGATCGGTTACCGTATAGAGCATGGCAATATCGCTGGCTCTAACGTAGGCTGAGACATTCCCTGACGCCATAGTTGATACCATGATTTTAGGCAAACCGATAGGCAGGCTTTGCATAGCCGGAGTAATCAGCGCTGTTCCGCCTGAGCCGCCGATACCAATCACCCCCGCAATATCGTCGATTGAACTGTTCAGGAAATTCGTGAGGGCGACAGACATCGCTGTTATCGCTTTATTCCGCACGCCACAAAAAACGGAGTCAGCGCCAGAGGGATGATACTCAGCCACCTGAAGTGAATGAATATCTATCTTTTTATTCTGATGATTTTTCCCGGGAGTTGATGTAGACACATCAATGATGATTGAATCAACTCCGGCGAGGTGTAAACAACATTTCAGCCAGGCCAGCTCGTCCAGTTTTGTGTCTGCTGTGCCAACGACAACCACAAATCGTGTCATAGTGTTCACCCCATGTGACATACCCAGTTCAAAGATGGATGTAAACCTATTGTAATATTTTACAACATGCAAGTTACTTTTTATCATTAGTGATATTTTTTATTATTAATGCTATACGGTTAAAATTTTAAGGGGTTTAAATGATTCTGTTTGATGAAGAAAAGCTGTCGCCAGTCCGGCGTCGTACCCTGGAACGTATCACTCATTCAGCGCTGAAGTTATACCGTGAAAAAAAATTTCCGTCTCCTGAAGAGATTGCCAGTGAAGCTGAATATGCGAAGGTCACGTTGCGCAGCTACTTTTCAACCCACAGTGATTTTGTAGAGTATGTTGTAAAACAAGTCATTGGGTCATTCGTTGTCCCCTCTATGGGCAATAATGCAGAGGAAAATATTGAAAAATTATTAAGATGGGGCTATGAAGAAATAGAAGCCAATGAGGCGCTGATGAGGGATGCTTTACGCATTTCTCAGTTACGCTGGCAGGAATCTTTATTAGGTGAAGGTAACCCCGAACGACCCGTTTTGAAGAAAAAAAGTAACCGTAAAGAGACACTTTCTACGGCGTTAGCGCCTCTAAAAGGTCAGCTTAAAGATGACACAATACATAAGATTATTATGTTGATTTCCGTTTTATATGGTACAGAGGCTATGACTATTCTGAAAGATACTTTTGGTTTAGAAAATGATGAAATAATCAACTTAACGAGTTGGGCCGCGAAGTTGATTGTTCGGCAGGCCATTAATGAGGAGCTAAAATAATCAGAAGACCATTTTTTTAACATTAAGGTAAAGAACCGGGCATGAGGCCCGGTAAAAGTTTCTTTTGGTGTCGATAACTTTTGTCACCAATCTTCTGATTAGATATAATCTGAGTTCTGGATAAAAAAATTGAACTAAATGCCGTTTGAAAAATAGAGTTTTCGATCAAGAAAGAACCGTCCCTGAATATTCCCATACATGATGAACGCTCTCGTTAAATGAATATAACTATTTCATTTTGGTACAATTGACACCATGTGGGACGTCCATTTTATCAGCTCAGGTCTGAGATAGGCATCAAACCGCACAGGAAAAAATGGGTTGTAACTCCAGGTACCTTAGAAAAAATCGGGTTCGGCGTCAATCTTCACTCCAGGGAACGTTGTTGCGTAAGCGTCCGGAGAACTACATTTTACTTAGCATCATTTTCCATGGCAGTAGTTTTTCTAAATCCGGGGCTGGCGATGACAACAGTCAGCGATTCTTTGTGAATATCCAGGCCGACATAAGCTGAAGGGATATCGTGTAACATAAAGATCTCCAATAACGCACCGATATTAAAGTGATGATATAAAGGTCATACCATCTGGCTCTTCGCAGGCTCTGCAAAGGTGGCGAACGAGCAGCCCTTCTGAACAGTTTTATCGGTACCTGCCAGCTAAATAAAATGGATCCTGAGGTCTGGCTACGCCATGTCATCAGTCATATTGCGCGCTGGCCTGCAAACCGGGTACATGAACTGCTTCCCTTGGAAAGCCGATCTTATTGTTTAGCCACCGTTAATACGGCCTGAATGCGCCACTTACATATGGGGAGTGGGATTATTTGAATATTCATCATTATCAATAAATCAGAGTCATCACCAAAGAAAGCGCTACCGACCTTGATTCAGAGATATAAATAAAGGTTCAAAGGTAGCGCTTAAATTATATTTACAATTTTCTCATATAAACTCTTAAAAGAGTTTTAACCACCCCTGGATTATTAATAACATCAACATCTTTTTCCTCATTATACGCGACAAGAGTACGATAAATTTCTTGATTTATATCACACAACAATGTAATAAGACCTGATAAGGGTTATAAACATTCTTTAGCTACTTTTTTAAGGATCACTTCATATAAAGAAGTTGCCAGAACTGATATATGTATATCATTGATTTAATGAAATCTGTTTTTTATAGTATCCCCTCTAAACACACAAAAATAATAGTGGATTTAAATTAGGACTGGATAGTATATCGACTGGGCCAAATTTCTGAAGGATGTACTCCTAGTCTGTCCGCAATAATCCTCTCCCCTTTAGGCCACCGGCGTATTAATGCATTAGATAGTGTCGATGGACTTAGCCCCGATTCCCTTGATAATGCAGCAAGTGTTGTGCCGCGTTTACGCAATGCTGCAATAATATCTGCCGGATGCCAGTCATTTTGAGTCGTTATCATCTCTGTTTACTTCCCCTAATTGATTTATGGTGGCTATTCAAATAGGATGCATGAATCAGTGTTCATTTCCGGCAAGCAAAACCAAAACCTTTCCCGCCAGAACCGCCATGAAAAGGCTAATAACAGACAAATAGGCAAAAAATTTCTTACCAATGTCCATGAACACAGGACCATGATTCCTAGTTATTTATCAAATTACTATTACTAAAAAACGTCCTTGTCATTCATGACCATTACTGTTGCAAGTAATGTTTTGCGTTGTTACCCTGTAAGAATAATTTTCATTTTGATTCCAAAAAGTTTTTCACTTTATTATGAGATAAGCTTGGACTATTGGTGCATTTTAAGGGCAAGACTAAAGCTGAACATCTTTTTTCAAAGTGAACAATATCTTTATGCCCTGAAGTACATGAACGTCCAATCCCAAAAATATCGGCTAATGCCTATGGTTTCATCAATGGATCTCGCCTGAGCCGTTTTAAAATTTCTTTCTGATTATCTGACATATCAAATCATTAAAACCCTTATTCTTACATGGATACTTTTATTTCATTGATGATCAATAGTAAAGATAATTCTTTACTTCTATTTTAATTAGAATAAAAAATAGTAAATTTAATTAAAGGGATTTTATATTAAAAAATGCGTTCAGATTGCTTCCACGCTTTATTTTCTATTAATTTAGGTTCAACTATCAAACTTAATTTGCGGACAATAATCTGAACAGCAACCAAATAATCTTTAATGTTAGTCTGATTAATGTACGGAGCCGTCATACCAAACATCGTCAACTCTAAAGCGGGTTTATGAATATCAGCCAATGGCGTAAAATAATTGACAGAGCCCGTCATCATATTTGCAGCATTAGACAATACTGAACGAGAAATACGGTTTAGTCCATTGAGATCGGTTACCGTATAAAGCATTGCAATATTGCTGTCCCTAACATTCCCTGACGCCATAGTTGATACCATAATTTTAGGCAAATCGATCGGCAGGCTTTGCATAGCCGCCGGAGTAATCAGCACCGTTTCACCTGAGCCTCCGATACCAATCACCCCCGCGATATCGTCGATTGAACTGTTCAGGAAATTTGTGAGGGCGATAGGCATCGCTGTTATCGCTTTATTCTGCATGCCGCAAAAAACGGGATCAGCGCCAACGGGATGATACTTAGCCACCTGAAGTGAATGAATATCTACCTTTTTATTCTGATAATTTTTCCCAGGAATTGATGTAGATACATTGATGATGATTGAATCAACTCCTGCGAGGTATAAACAACATTTCAACCAGACCAGCTCGTCCAGTTTTGTGTCTGCTGTGCCAACGACAACCACAAATCGCGTCATAGTGTTCACCTCATGTGGCATATCTAGTTTAAAGACGAATGTAAACCTATTGTAATATTTTACAACATGCAAGTTATTTTTTATCATTAGTGATATTTTTTATTGTGAATGCTATATGGTTAAAATTTTAAGGGGTTTAAATGATTCTGTTTGATGAAGAAAATCTGTCGCCAGTCCGGCGTCGTACCCTGGAACGTATCACTCATTCAGCGCTGAAGTTATATCGTGAAAAAAAATTTCCGTCCCCTGAAGAGATTGCCAGTGAAGCTGAATATGCGAAGGTCACATTGCGCAGCTACTTTTCAACCCACAGTGATTTTGTAGAATATGTTGTAAAACAAGTCATTGGATCATTCGTTATCCCCCCTATGGGTAATGATGCAGAGGAAAATATTGAGAAATTATTAAGATGGGGCTATGAAGAAATAGAAGCCAATGAGGCGCTGATGAGGGATGCTTTACGCATTTCTCAGTTACGCTGGCAGGAATCTTTATTAGATGAAGATAACTACAAACGACCTGTTTTGAAGAAAAAAAGTAACCGTAAAGAGACACTTTCTACGGCGTTAGCGCCTCTAAAAGGTCAGCTTAAAGATGATACAATACATAAGATTATTATGTTGATTTCCGTTTTATATGGTACAGAGGCTATGACTATTCTGAAAGATACTTTTGGTTTAGAAAATGATGAAATAATCAACTTAACGAGTTGGGCTGCGAAGTTGATTGTTCGGCAGGCCATTAATGAGGAGCTAAAATAATCAGAAGACCATTTTTTTAACATTAAGGTAAAGAACCGGGCATGAGGCCCGGTAAAAGTTTTTTTGGTGTATGGGCCTATGCATTTTGTGAGAGGTTATGTAGTGCTCCGGTCATCTTACCTTGTAATGCCCGTAGCTCTTTGGCAACAGTTGCGCGCTGGTCAGTTTTTGAATAGGTTGTTATCCGCTCTTGGACCTTGTCATATTCCTGTCGGTATTTATCCCTAACGGCAGAATAGCAACTACCTTGAAAAACGCCGTTATTGGGTGATCTCCGAGGACGAAAATACGCAAGCAGTTCATTTTGGCCGGGATTTATGTTCCTAACATCAATAATTAGATAATTTTTTAATTACAGAGCTTACAGTGCCAGATGGTAATAATGTTTCATTTATTGTTTTTCCATCATCATTACTCCATACAAAACGATCATTACGGCTCGTTTTCATGAAGTAAACATAATATCCATTATCTCCCATTGGTGTACAAGTCATATCGAACAGCCCCTCAATGAGATTTTTTCCATCCCCTGTGAAATAGCTCTCAGCATTTCTATACAGGCTAACTGGTTCAATGTTGGTATCATTACATACCAATTTATCTATTTTCATATTTGAATAAAAACTGAAGGTTGTTTTCAGCTCAAAAACATCTAGAAGATCAAATACTTTATGTCCATCCAAATAGAAAAAGAATATGCCATTTTGCCAAAAACCATCAAATGAATTCCATGATTCAACAGTATCGAACTGAAGAGAAAAATAAAACGGATCTCCATAAATCATTTCAGTCTAACCCCCAATTTCTTTTGAATGTCACTTGGCACCTGTTTACTTGTTAACTGGTTTTTTATATCTCCAGAGCTGCCATTCCAATGATACTCCCCATTGGTCCCTTCGAACCGATGAATATTACCTTTTTCATCCTTAGCGAATCTAACTTCTTTATTACCATAATTCTTGGAACTTGGAATTGAGTTTTCAAAAAGTTTCAATGAGTCTTTTGGTTTTATTCCCGCATTACGGCGATTTCTATCACCGCCAGGAGTATGTTTATGATTTGATTTATAAACTAACCCATTATTCGCTGTCACTGGATTAGGTACTGGTATAGCACTTCCCTTGACTCCTTTTGCTCCAGCCTTACTAATCCCTCCTGCAACCCCCGCAGATGCTGCAATCCCTGTCTGCCCCATAATCTTCACGATTTCTTGGGTCGTCTCTTCTGAGCCACCGGTGACTTGGGCACGATGGAGCGCCAAATTCCGGGATGCGTCAATATTTGACATCGCACCTCGTAAATCAGCCCATTCCCGCACTTCTGCCGGCGTGAGAGAATCCAGTCCCTGCATTCTGGCTTTTTCCTGAATTTCGCTCATCCGGGCACTGTAATTACTCTGTAATGCCCGCAATTCTTTGGCAACCGCAACGCACTGGTCAGCCCCTGAGCAAGTTGCTATCCGCTCCTGAACCCGGTCATATTCCTGCCGATATTTATCCCTGACCGTCGCACGACAACTGCTATCTCCCTGACAGTTGACCAGTTCCTCACTCCTTGAGCGATTCTGGTCAACGCTTAAGTGATTATTGTCCACAACAACTCTTTCTGTCACGGAGTCCGGCAACGAACCTGCTTTTTCACTGTCCTTTCCGTCAATTGCAGCCGTTTTTTGCTGTGGCGTTTCGGTACCGCAACTTTTTCCCCCGATGCGCCTTTCTAACCCGGAACATGCTACCGCTATACTGTGGCCTGCGATCTGCACATCCGTATCATAACAGCAACGGCTTCTTCTACAATTACCACTTGGATTTAAATAAGGTTTCATAATTCCGCTACACGTGGTTTTATTCAACCCATTGTTATACATAGGATTGTTAGTAGATAAGGTGTAGCACCATTTTGGAAAGTTATTTAACGCCTGCCTAAGATCGAGGTAACACTAAACTAAAGCAGTTGATTACCCGGCTGGTAGATAGCAAGTAACTATACAGAAAAATCCCAACCGCGAGGATTGGGATTTTATTCATTCAATCAATAGCGGTTGCTGTATATCGTTCTATTAAACATACATCTTTCACATCACATTCTGGATAAATCCATTTAGACCAATTTTTAATAACCCATTCCGTATTTAGCCCATGTCCTTCATCCGAAATACTTTCAATGGGTAATTTCACTAAAAATAGGCCAGCCTTATATCCAGAGGAGACAATTAATCCATATGGACGCTCATCATCCTGAGTTTCAAAAACCATAAAATCAACTTGTTCTTCATAGGGCCATGTTGCCGGCAACCTGAATACGGTTCCTCTGGATATATATTTTTCTATATGATCGATAAGTTTCATTATCCTACCTTCAAATTATGACCGCCGGATGTATCAGCCGATTTTCTCATTTGCATAGAGAAGTCAACTTCACCTAAGTGCTTACCTTTTGGAGAAACAACTTCAAATCGGCCATGCTGTGTATCGAGAGCATACAGATTTCCATCTTTACCTTTGTACACATCGCGTCCACCGTTCATTTGGGTTAATTTGCTATCTTTAACCATACCTTGTTCGACAATAACTTTTGCAGCAGTTTGTTTTACGATAGCAACACGTTCTCCAGGAGGAAGTCCCACTAAACTTTTTTCGAAACTGCCTACGCTTTGTCCCGTCGCAATTTTTGCGCTGGAATTAATAGGTGGAAGCCTATTACCAGCCTTACTAATTCCACCAAACGCCGACGCTGCTGCACTCGCTACAATACCCGCCTGAATCTCATCCAGACCGTATTCCTTCTGGAGAGCTTCAGAGACTTTGTTTGTAGCAACAACACCTTCTGCCTGCATTTGCTGCGCAAAGGTCGCCGTCAGATCGTAGACCATTTTGATCGGGATATCTTCACCCAAGGCACGATCTATCGCCTGTTTCACTGTCAGACTGTCGGTCAACACATCACCGTACTTCTGCTGGCAGCTCGCCGGGTTAGCGGCACAGTCACTTATTAGCTGTTTCTGTTGTGCGGTACTCAACTCCTCATATTTTTTAATGATACCGCCACAATCACCGCCGCCAGCTTGGCAGGACTTCATTTCCGCAGACCAGTCATCTATCTGCTTACTGCTCAGATAGTTATTCTCGACTGCGTTCTTCCCAGCCTGAGCACCAGTGAGCGCGCTGGCGCTGGAATCACCTGCTATCCCACCGGCCAGCCCGGCCGCCAGGGTAGAAAGGGTGCTGACAGTCTGTTTCTGCTCCTCCGTTAACTCACTGACTTTGGCCTTATCGCCGTAAAGCTGCTTAATCAGTACCTGTGCGGCCAGTTCGCCGGAAGCGGCGCCGGCTGCTCCTGACAGGGCATTGTTACCGCTCACCTCCGCCGCCACCGCGCCTAAAATCGCATGGGCCAGCGTATTGGTGGCGATATCCACCTGATGGGTTTGCGGGTCAGTAGTCAGCTCTTTTATCACCCCGGCCAGATACGGCGACGCGCCGCCGGCCAGCGCCTGACCAAGATTGTTCCCCGCCAGTCCCTGAATCGCTGCCGTGGCCGCCTGTAACGCTTTCTGGTATTTGCCGCCGGTTCCCAGGCCGGAGTCATTCAGCGCCTGCGTGTAGGCGGTGTCATAGATTTGTTGGTTGATGTCCGCCGGAGTCGGGTGTTTATTCCCTGCGTTGATCAACTTTTCTCTGGCATCGGCTTTATCCTGTTCACTGATATGATTGAGTTTCGCTTTCGCCGCTGTGGTGGCGATAATTTTCCCTTCCG
>NZ_JAHZMK010000037.1:0-22328 GCF_020387775.1 Photorhabdus antumapuensis | reverse complement strand
CTGATTTACGGGGTGCGATGTCAAATATTGATGCCTCCCGCAATTTGGTGCTCCATCGTGCCCAAGTCACCGGCGGCTCAGAAGAAACCACCCAGGAAATCGTGAAGATTATGGGGCAGACGGGAATTGCGGCGTCTGCCGGAGTGGCCGGAGGGATCAGTAAGGCTGGAGCAAAAGGAGTCAAGGGAAGTGCTATACCAGTACCTAATCCAGTGACAGCGAATAATGGGTTAGTTTATAAATCAAATCCTAAACATACTCCTGGCGGTGATGGAAATCGCCGTAATGCGGGAATAGAACCAAAAGACTCATTGAAACTTTTTGAAAACTCAATTCCAAGTTCCAAGAATTATGGTAATAAAGAAGTTAGATTCGCTAAGGATGAAAAAGGTAATATTCATCGGTTCGAAGGGGCCAATGGGGAGTATCACTGGAATGGAAGTACTGGTGATGTAAAAAATCCATTGAATAAAAATGACGTTCCTAATGAAGTCAAAAAACAACTTGGTTTGTCCGGAAAATGGAGATAAAAATGATTTTTGGTGATCCATATCGTTTTGCAGTGTTAATACAACATCTTCCAGAATGGAGTGATGATACTTATAAAAATGGACTTTTCCATTTTTGTATTGATGGTTTCTTTTTCCCTGAAAAAATAAGGATATCTACCCTTTGGGTAGATATCTTTTCGTTGAAAGACAATACTAATGCTTTATTTTCTTTTCGGGAAAATAAAGCGTTGTTTGAAAAAGGAACTAAAGATGCTTTTAACTTTATGTTAGGAATGATTTCTCCTGAGTTGATAGGACAAGATGAGCCCGAAAATTTTGAGCAATCTTACCAATACCAAGCGTCAACAGAAAATATTAATGATGCTGGTTTTATTGTTTTTGCTGTTTCTCATGGTGATATGGTTAGGATACTTGGCGCTAAGTATAGTGAATTAAAACAAGATGAATATGGGAATGGTTTTTGGGAAACGATCACTAATCCTGATATTAGAGAGGCTATTCTTTATAAGAGTGAAGTTAATGAAATAATTTCAAAAACACTTGAATATTATTCGACGATTTAACGTGTTGCCTTTTAGCAGCATCAAAGCAAAGTGACTTACCGGACTAAAAAGTCGCGTCGGGGCATTGTGGGCCGGATGTCAAGCCGCACAGGGGAAAACGGGTTGTAACTAACTGAGTATACAGGAAAAATAGGTATTCGTCGGTCAACTTCGCAATGGAATGCGTTGTTGTGGAGAATAATGCGCTAGCTGTACCCATGCCACCGCCCCCGATAGCGGGTTCAAACACGGATGAAGCCGTGAACGAAGCCAATCAGACGATAGCCTCAGCTTTGGACAAAAAGCTAAAGGAGATAGGAGAAACGCTAGATAAAGCTACAGAGTGTTCATTTGGCCGGGTATGTTCTTCAGATTATGTGGATGGTGAAAATCAACCTAATATATCAAAGGATCTGACAGATTCAGAGAAAGCCGAACTTGGTGGTTCAGGAGCAGGAACTCCAGGAGGCTGGGAACCTGAAAATGAACAGAGGGCCAGAAATGAGGAATTGGTCAAGCATCAGCAACAGGATCGATTCAACGAGCTGACTAAAGTATACGATAAGCATCATCCATCACAAGATCTAGTCATTGATAGTCAGACGATCCGTCAAGGTGAAGGAGCTAGTCGATATGGCACAACAAAGATTTTCGAGAGCCAAAAGCTTACAGATAAACAAATTCATAACTATGCTCAACAATTAGCAGGAGATACTCCACTCAAGCAGGTTAGGTCTGGGATTTATACTGCGAAACTTGGTGATGGTACTACCGTTACTTTACGAAATGTATCAACGTCAGAAGCACAAACCGGAGCTAGATGGACAATAGATGTAAAAGATAATGGTCAGTTAGGTGATGTTGCTACTAAATACAAAACGGGTATCGAAATTAAATTTAGGTGATTTATGTTAAATGAAGAGGACTATTTGGACCTTTGTGAAGCTTTAGAAGGACGTAATCTACAAGCTTTATGGTGGTCAACAGAGGATTTTTCGAATGATTTTTCTTCTAGGCATCTCCTTTTTCTGAAACTGTTGAGGCGTCTTATGGAAGAAGGACGAATTAGATTAGCAAAACATGGTAAATTTCTTGAAAGTACTGTGGACGAACAGTTAGAACGTTTCCGTCAGGCATTTCCAAAAATGGAAACTGAGATGGAGGACGGTATTTGGTTTTTTGATGAAGCTTGCCCGGGAGGTGCTGTTTGGGTATTAGAAGACGGTTCCTTTGAATGGACTTGATGTTGAGAATAATGCCCTAGGTGCAGCAGCTGGTTCAGACCTTGGATTCTGGTTGGCTAAAACACCGGACTGCGACACGACCTGTAAGGCTAATATTGCTAAAGGTATAGCTGATGGCAATCTGATTGTCTCCGCAGGAGGAATCGCGTTAGCCGGTGGCGCCCAGATTGTGGCCGCTACGCCTGAAATCGCCGTGATGGCACGAGCAGCACTGGAAGGGTGTAAAACCGCACCGACAATTTGTCTGAATAATGCAGGTATTCAGGTCGCTGAAGCATTAACACCGGGCGGTGTAGGTGCTGCTGGTGTGATTGGTGTAGGAAAAACAGCGGTAGAAGCTGCAACTGCGAAGACCGTAGCAACTAGTACATTGAAAAATGTATCTACAAAAGAAACCATAACCCCAAAAGTTACCGCTAAATTAGAAATGAATGCGAAACAAGATACTAAAGGTTTGCCAATCCCTCAGGGGTTATCAAAAGAAATTAATCCAGGGCAACAAGGAAAACATATTACAGGACATAATAATTATATTCCTGGACGTTCTCCATTAGCGGAAGGTGTAGACCCTCAAAAATTACTTAATGGTGTTCACACAGGTGAATATCCCATCATACGGATGACTCCGCGTAATCAACCTATTGTCAATTTTGGTAAACCCATAGGGAAATATGAAGGGCAACCAACAAATTATGGCATTATTCATTATGGAAAAAACGGAGCGCACATTGTTCCTGCTAACCCTATTCAGCATTGAGGTTTTCTGATGACGTTAAGAACTATACCAGATGAGTTATTTATATGGGTGTCAAAAGCTCTTCTTG
This sequence comes from Photorhabdus antumapuensis, assembly GCF_020387775.1. Classification (NCBI taxonomy): domain Bacteria; kingdom Pseudomonadati; phylum Pseudomonadota; class Gammaproteobacteria; order Enterobacterales; family Morganellaceae; genus Photorhabdus; species Photorhabdus antumapuensis. The sequence continues at coordinate 19,206 of NZ_JAHZMK010000037.1, read as the reverse complement.
GAGAAATTTATTCGGCTATAAGAGCAATAGCTGTTGGATTCAACAATGAAGAAAGGATCTTAACATTAAGATACTATCTTGATCGTGCACCGACAGAGGAAGATTACGAAAGTTTGGATATAGTCATAACAAATATTTTAGCTCACACATCATCTAATGAAGATATTAGAAGTGTAAACGATGAAGCAGTTTTTTCTACAAAACCATTTAAAGATCTTGATAGCTTAAGTGGTTTTATATACGTAAGGAGAGAATATTAGAGGTTTATTATAAATCCAGAGGATATTCCTTTAATAATTTTCTCATTAGGAATAAATACCGCTTATTAATCAGTAGACCTCCAGAGAATTCACATAGCCGGACGTTTGGGTGGACAATAATCACTTAAGCGTTGAGCAGAATCATTCAAGGAGTGAGGAACTGGTCAACTGTCATGGTGATACCAGTTGCCGTTCTGCTGTCAGGGATAAATATCGGCAGGAATATGACAGGGTTCAGGAGCGGATAACAACGTGTTCAGGAGCTGACCAATGTGTCGCGGTTGCCAAAGAGCTGCGGGCATTACAGAGTGATTACAGTGCCCGGATGAGAGAAATTCAGGAAAAAGCCAGAATGCAGGGGCTGGATTCGTTCACACCAACAAGAAGTGCGGGAATGGGCAAACAACCGTATCAACCGAATCAGGGGGCTATAGGGAATATGAATGAATTTCTTACTCAACCCGGTTTTGGAGCTCAAATAAAAAATAGTACACAAAAAACCAGCCAAATATATCAGGGGCGGAGTGTTTACAAAACCAATAATAATATTGGAAAAGTGATTAACCATATCTTGATAGTCAACATAAAAACCATCTTGAGGTTTTTGATAACAAAGGGAAATTTAAGACCACCTTAAACTTAGATGGTACGGTGAACCAGACCAAAATTGATGCTGCTAAAGGAGGGAAATTATAAATGTCTATGCGTAGAATAGCGCTGAGCAATAAAAAACTGCGTGGTATACCACGTAGACTACGCTCATTGAAAATATGGTCTGAATCATATAGAACCTATTTTCCTGTTATTACTGAAAATGATTATTCTTACGGTTACTGGAATGTCAAAATCCCGGTGTATTCAGCATTGGTACAAGGAAAACAGACTAACAAAAATATTCAATCTATTTGTGCTCAAGATTTGATAGATGCAGCTTATAACATTTATAAGGTGAAGCCAGACAATGAAAATAATATAAGAATTACTTGCTCCATTGTATTGCCTGATATGTTTTCAAGTGAATTATGTATATTCACATCTAAGGAATATTTCAATAAACATACGTGTAATGGATATGGTCGGTTTGGTAAAATAACTTTATTAAGTGAGCGGAGTTTATGCAAAGAATGGAACTTACGATTACCTGATGGCTTTTCAGAGCTAGGTGTTCTTAGAATAAGTGAAGATGACGAGGGAAAGCCTTATTATTCTGAATGCTGGTATATTGGTGAAGTTAACTAAATATAAGAATTTGGTGGATTAGGATAATAAGTGCAATTCTTCATAAAGATAAATCATTTGACTCCCAATACATGACAATGGGAGTCAAATTAATAATCTTTCTAGTTCTTTATTTATATAAAAATACTATGATCTTAACGCTTGATTATTAAATGCCGGATTAGATTGAATATGGACTCTCTGTAAATGCCGTTCTGATTTGGAAGTAAATCCTTCACGTCCATGTAGCAGAGAGAAATTATCCACAATCACTAGATCGCCTTTTTTCCATGCATGAGCATATAAATGGCGTTTATCATATAGTATATTGATAAAATCTTGTTGAAATTCTGCTACTTGATCAGGGCTGATATTATGATATTCAATAGCATGTTTATTTAGGAATTTTTCGCCATCTATTGCCGGTTCGTTATATCTGATAACAAATCCGTTTCCGTCCGGGTGTTCTTCCAGTAGAGGAGAATAAACTTCTCCACCATAATGAGTGACTTTATTAATGCGATAAGTAATCGATATATTTTTCCACTGTTCTAATTGCTGTTGAGTAGCATTAGCAACAACACGACGAGTATTGACAAAGGTTGTCCTGCCCCCTTGGTCGCTTTCAGGTGCGTGGGCACAATGGAACATAATAAATTCGGGAATTGTCGGTTTATACATGCCATCCCAGTGCAATGGCATATAGCTGTTATCAAAAACGTGATCGGTAGCATCTTGGTGTTCACGAACGTCTAAAATAGCACCAAACGGCCACATCATTATTTCTCCCCAATTACGGGCATATTCTTCATATTTTTCGTGATCAGATAAATCAGATTTGAAACCACGTAATATAAGCAGATGGTGTTTTCTAGCCAGTTCTTTCAGTTGTTCCACTGATAATGTATTAATATGTTGATCGGAATATTGAGGCGTAATTTTTAAACCAAAAGGGGTTGTCTCTTCTGTCTGAAAGTTATTTAATTCTGTCATCGCTATTTTCCTTCAAATTACATAGTGACTGGGTTTTCCATGAACATTGACTAATTTTCCGCCCATCATCTGAACTTCTTTGTGTTTCATAAGTATAAATTGCCCATTTACATTGGCTGCGACACCATGCCAAGGGGTTAACCAATCATCCCGGGTTGGCATCATATGAATACCAAATTTAATACTGTCTGCTGGTTGAGGATGAATAGACAGACGTATGGCTTTTGGGAAATGAGTATCTAATAGACTTCCCCATGCCCAGCTTCGTTGAATAACACCGATAGCTCTTTGTTTGGCATCTTTCTGTAAGGCGTTGTTTGATCCGGTGTAACCGGGTAATAAGCTGTCTTCATATAAAAAGCGAGTGACTGCACGGTATAATTGTAATCCATTATTATTTTGCAACAGTTCGTCTTTGATAGATTCCTCTGATCGGGCGTAATGTTTTACTAACATCTGTCTCTGTAAATTAAAATCATCACTATGTTCGCAGAGTTCCTTATCGTCATTGAGGTTAAATGTACTTAAATTGATAGCACCCACTTCATGAAGTAATTGTTTAATATCTTCATGATATTGGCTGATAACTTCGTCACTGACATGAATGAGATCACCGAAAACATGCCCATCAGAGCAAATAATAATGCGAGCACCAGGAGGATAATAAAGCTGGATACGCTGGCAAAGAGAATTAAGAAAAATCAAAGATAAGCGTTCTGCCATATCAGGGGCAGTACCAAGTACTTTATTTCTGTTTGGTGACTTGGTTGGGAATGCCGGTAAAATGAATTCGATAGGCTTTTTATTCTTGATAAAGTGTTCAATTCTGGGTAATTGTACAGTTTTAATAATCTCTTCTTCTTGAGTCGAATTTTTCTCTGAATTAGTAAGATTCCTACGGTATTGCAACAATTCACATAGAATCTGTATAGAAGTATCATTAACGGAAACATTTTCGGAAGTGATATTATCAATGGTGGCACTTTGCATAATAACGATTTCTCATGCTTGTTGTAAAAGTATTTATTATTTAATTGATTTAAAATAAATAAATAGCGATTTAACTAACTGGTATAGACGAAGTGTAAGATAACGCAATTAAAAGATAATATAATATTTAAGAATATCTAATAATCTATTTCATAATAAGCAATATGTTTGAATATGATTTATATAATTAATCAATATATTTGATTGATTGTTACATTAAGTCAAAGTTTGACGGCGTTATTAAAACCTAAACCAACTGGTACGACCAATTTGGTTAAATACTAACTAAGGCTAAATGAGAGTCTGTGAAGTGGTATTGGTGTTGATTTTATGTTGGTTGCTCTCTCTGAAATTGATTTTGAATAAGATGGATAAGTCATCTATTTATATTCTTTAATATATTTCTTTTGGTTATATAATATTATTTTTTATAATAAAAATTATAATTATAGCGGAAGAGATATAATCCAGATAAAAGATAAGTTGCTGTATCAGATTGATAATATAGGCTGTTATTACGACTATAACCATATCTGGTTATTTTTTTCAAAAAATTGAGGTTGTTCTTAATTCAGTCAGGGTAACAATCCTTATTCCATATGGATATTACGATATAATTTTTATCTCAAGATAAATATTAATGAATAAGTTACAGCATAATCATTCAGTAGTGCAGATGAATATTCGTCTCAATTTTTACAGGGTTACGTCGAGGGAAAAGACAGATAGTTGTGCAGCATGAATTAAGTCGTATGACTTCCCCATAGACTGATAATTGATCATAGGGGAAGTAAAAGTGTCTTAAGAACAGAGTTGATGATGTTCAAAAGTATCAAGTAATTGCTGAATGAATTCCAGACGTGCCATTCTCTCGTTCAGATCAGAGATGAATTTCAGTTTAGCAGGGCCATCTAATCGGTAAATTTCAGGTTGTTTCTGTAACAGACCGATAAGATAAGTTGGATCAACTTTATTTTTCTCACTAAACTCGATGAACCCTCCTTTTTCATGGGCTTCTATTCGTTTAATACCTAATTTCTGAGCTAACAGGCGAATGGCTGCTGATTGTAATAAGTGGCGCCCCGGATCAGGTAATGTGCCGAACCGGTCTATCAATTCAACCTTCAATTCTGCTAATTCTGATGCGTCTTTGGCGCTGGCAATGCGTTTATAAAAAGACAAACGCATATTGACATCAGGAATATAATCATCAGGTAGCAAAATAGGCATCCGTAATTCAACGTCAGTTTGACTATTGGTCAAGTCTTCAAGTGAAGGTTTGCGGCCTGCTTTTAGTGCATCGACAGCGCTTTCTAACAGCTCCATGTAGAGAGTGAAGCCAATTGTTGTCATCTGACCACTTTGTTCTTCACCTAGGAGTTCGCCGGCCCCACGAATTTCAAGGTCGTGAGTTGCCAGTGCAAAACCCGCACCTAAATCTTCAAGGGAGGCGATAGCTTCCAGACGTTTGTGTGCATCGACTGTCATTGCTTTCGGATGTGGTGTCAGCAGGTAAGCATAAGCCTGATGGTGAGAACGTCCGACACGCCCCCGCAATTGATGCAATTGGGCCAGGCCAAAATGGTCAGCACGTTCAATAATGATGGTATTGGCGCTTGGAATATCGATGCCTGTCTCAATAATTGTGGTGCAAATCAGAACATTAAATCGTTGATGATGGAAATCGGTCATCACCCGTTCCAAATCCCGTTCACGCATTTGTCCATGACCAATGGCGATCCGTGCTTCTGGTACTAACTCTTCAAGACGCAGTTTCGCTTTCTCAATGTTTTCAACATCATTATAGAGGTAGTAGACTTGACCACCGCGCAAAACTTCACGCAGTATGGCTTCTCGCACCACCAAACTGTCATACTCGCGCACGAAGGTTTTGACTGCCAGACGGCGAGCAGGAGGGGTCGAAATAATTGAGAGATCCCGCATACTACTCATTGCCATATTGAGCGTTCGTGGAATTGGGGTTGCGGTGAGGGTCAGAATATCGACATCGGCACGCATGGCTTTGATCTGCTCTTTGTGGCGAACACCAAACCGGTGCTCTTCATCGACAATTAACAAACCAAGGTCTTTCCAGCGCAAGTCGCTTTGTAGCAGTTTATGCGTACCAATAATAATATCGACTTTACCTTCGGCTGCCATTTCAACGATTTGTTGCTGTTCCTTGGCGCTGCGGAAACGAGATATCATTTCAATACGTATAGGCCAATTAGCAAAACGGTCGCGGAAATTATCAAAATGTTGCTGAGCCAGCAGTGTTGTCGGAACCAAGATTGCCACTTGCTTGTCATTATGGACTGCCAGAAATGCGGAGCGCATTGCAACTTCGGTTTTGCCAAAGCCTACATCACCGCAAATTAAGCGATCCATAGCGACGGGCTGACACATATCATTCAGAACGGCGTTAATTGCCTGTTCCTGATCTGGAGTTGTTTCAAATGGAAAGCTTTGACAGAACAATTGGTATTGTTCCCAATCATGTTTAAACGCAAATCCTGGTTTTACGGCGCGGTGAGCATAAATGTCAAGCAACTCCGCAGCCACATCGCGTACTTTTTCGGCCGCTTTCTGGCGGGCTTTGTTCCATGCCTCTCCGCCCAATTTATGTAATGGGGCATTTTCATCAGCACCACCTGCGTAGCGGCTGATAAAATGCAGGGAAGAGACCGGAACATAAAGTTTGTCGTCGCCAGCATAACTCAGGATCAGATATTCAGCTTTGATACCACCTGCTTCCAGCGTAGTTAGCCCTTGGTAACGGCCAACGCCATGTTCCAAATGGACCACTGGTTGACTGGGGCGTAATTCTGCAAGGTTACGGATCAGGGTATCGGTATTAATTGTGCGGCGGGTGTCTTGACGGCGGCGAACAACACGTTCACCGAGCATATCGCTTTCACAGATCAGAGCCAGTTCATTCTTTGTATCGATAAAACCATGTTCAGCGGCACCAATCATCAAAAAGTGACCTGGTTGTTGTGATTGATGCAATTTGCTGATTTTAATGGGTTTAATCTTTATTCGTGACAATAATTCCTGTAACGTTTCTTTTCGTCCTTCGCTCTCAACAGAGAAAATAACGCGGCCGCTGAATTGTTCAAGGAAACGGCGAAGCTTATCCAGCGGGGCCTTGTTTTGCGCAACAACGGAGAGATCAGGCAGCAGTCGATAATCAAGATTTACGTGATTCGCTTTTTTGCTCAATTCTTCTGCTTTAAGTTGAATGCGGGGCCAGTTTTTTAGCGCTGAGAATAAATTATCAACCGGAAGCCAAAGCTCTTCTGGGGGTAAGAGAGGGCGCATTGGATCAACTTTACGGCTCTCAAAGCGTTGTTGGATGTCCTGCCAAAAACGTTCAGCGGAATTGTTTATTTCTTGGCTGATAAGTAGGGTGTTGTCGGGTAGATAATCAAATAATGAAGGCAAGGGTTGGCTGAAAAACAATGGTTGCCAGTATTCTATCCCGGCGGGTAGCGTACCTTTACTGACTTGCTGATAAATATGCTCACTGTCACGACGGACTTCAAAACGTTCCCTCCACTGGCTGCGAAACAGTTCAATCGTCTCTTTGTCTGTTGGGAATTCATGAGCAGGCAGTAGGTTGATTTGCTTAACCTCAGTCAGCGTGCGTTGGCTGTCAACATCGAAAATGCGTAAGCTATCGATTTCATCATCGAAAAAATCAATACGGTAGGGATGCTCACTTCCCATTGGAAAAAGATCAAGTAGTGCGCCACGAGTAGCAAATTCGCCGTGTTCAAGAACTTGTTCAACACTACGATAGCCAGCCTGTTCTAATTCAGTACGGAGTTTATTCCGTGAAAGCCTCTGATCTTTGTGCATAACTAGTGCATGCCCGTTAAGGTACTCATGAGGGCAAACCCGTTGCATTAAGGTATTTATCGGCAGGATTAAAACACCTTTGGTCATCGTCGGCAGACGGTAAAGTGTAGACAGACGGTTGGAAATGATTTCCTGATGAGGAGAAAAGCTGTCATACGGCAGTGTTTCCCAGTCGGAAAGGAGATCAACAGGGCAGTCGGTAAACTGATGGATTTCATCATGCAGACGTAAGGCGTTTTGCATATCTTTGGTTATCAGTACGACAGGGCCTTGGTGGCGTTCGACAATTTCAGCACACTCTACAGCGCAAGCGGCACCAGTCAGTTGGCCTAATTGACAGTTATCACCGCGACGTTCGGGAAGTTCATAACGATATTTTGAGGACATAAGCGTAAATGTGTTCTCTATGATTCAGTCCATTCCCAACAGGCTTTCGACACATAATGGTCTTCGAGTAAACACGCTGGCTGGTTGAGAGAAAATAAAAAAACCACAGAATCTGGATGTTGGTGGTTCCATAAAATATAACTACCCTTTATTATCCCCGAACACTTTGCTTTGGCAACAGGGGCGTAACAGATTTCATGTTTCAATCTGTCTCATTATTTATAGGTTTGCGGTATATGCGTGGTCGGGCGGCTGATAAATTTGGTCGGTTTGTTTCCTGGCTGTCAGCAATTGGCATTACTCTCGGTGTTGCTGCATTAATTACAGTATTGTCCGTGATGAATGGTTTTGAGCGTTCACTGGAAACCAGTATTCTTGGCTTTATGCCACAGGCGGTTGTGACGTCGGTAAACGACTCGCTAGACCCAAAAGCGCATCCTGCCAGTGAACTTGCGGATCTAAAGCAGGTTAACAGGATTACGCCATTGGTGACGGGTGATGTTGTATTGCAAAGCGCCCGGAATGTCGGTGTTGGTGTGATGTTGGGTATCACTTTTGATGAATATGAGCCGCTGACTGAATATTTAACCGGCGCTTATCGTCATCAACTTGCCCCCGGTAGCTACAATGCTATTTTGGGCGAAAGGCTGGCCGGGGAGCTTGGGGTAAAACGTGGTGATCGCATTCGCCTGATGGTACCTGGTGCAAGTCAGTTGACACCCATGGGGCGTATTCCTAGTCAGCGTCTATTTACTGTTATTGGCACTTTTGCGTCTAATAGCGAGGTCGATGGCACGCAGATTCTGGTTAATCAGCAAGATGCTGCCCGTCTGATGCGCTATCCGCTAGGTCACATTACTGGCTGGCGTCTCTATCTCTCAGAACCATTGGCTGTAGATAGTTTGAGCTTACAAACCATGCCTGAAGGGTTGTTGTGGAAGGATTGGCGCGAACGTAAAGGTGAGTTTTTCCAAGCGGTAAGGATGGAAAAAAATATGATGGGCTTATTGTTAAGCCTGATTATTGCTGTGGCTGCATTCAATATCATCACTTCGCTTGGTTTACTGGTAATGGAAAAACAGGGAGAAGTGGCGATTTTGCAGACACAGGGAGTGGTACGTCGTCAGGTTATGGCGATTTTTATGATCCAGGGGGCGGGAGCCGGGATCATCGGCACTTTACTGGGAACTGGGCTTGGTGTTCTGCTTTCCAGTCAGCTTAATAACTTAATGCCACTTATTGGCTTATTGACCTCAGGTGTTGAGCTGCCTGTTGCCATTGAGCCGTTACAGGTTGCTACAATCGCAATGTCAGCGATGGTGATTGCCCTATTGTCTACGTTATATCCTTCCTGGCGTGCTGCTGCCATCCAACCTGCTGAGGCTTTGCGTTATGAATAATCAACCACTACTGTTGTGTAATAATCTGTGTAAAAAATATCAGGAAGGGCAAGTACTGACCGAAGTGCTGAAAAATGTCACTTTTGCTATCAATCAGAGTGAAATGATGGCGATTGTGGGAAGTTCCGGCTCAGGTAAGAGTACGCTTCTGCATTTGCTTGGTGGGTTGGATACACCGACTTCTGGTGAAGTCCTTTTTAAAGGGCACTCTTTGAATACAATGTCCTCTGGAGCCAGAGCAGAATTGCGTAATCATGAATTGGGCTTTATTTATCAATTTCACCATCTGTTACCAGACTTTAATGCGGTAGAGAATGTCGCTATGCCACTGTTAATTGGTGGTAAAAATCGTAGTCAGGCACAGAAGAAAGCATTAGAAATGCTGGCTGCTGTTGGTCTGGAGAAGCGTGCTCATCACCGCCCATCAGAATTATCAGGAGGTGAACGCCAGCGTGTGGCAATTGCCAGAGCGTTGGTTAATGAGCCCGCTTTGGTTTTAGCGGATGAACCTACCGGTAACCTTGATTTACGTAATGCAGATAGCATCTTTGCATTACTGGGTGAGCTTAACCGGCAGCAAGGCACGGCATTTCTGGTTGTCACCCATGATTTGAATCTCGCCGGCAGATTAAATCGTCAGGTGGAGATGCGTGATGGTTATTTACAGGATGAATTGACCCTGGCGGGGGCGTTGTAATGGCGAATTTGCCTCTCTCTTTGGTCACTGCCTTGCGATTTAGTCGCGGGCGCCGCCGTGGCGGTATGGTATCTCTGATTTCAGTGATTTCAACCCTAGGGATTATGCTTGGTGTCGCTGTTCTCATTATTGGTTTGAGTGCCATGAATGGTTTTGAACGAGAATTGAGAAACCGCATCTTGTCTGTTGTTCCTCATGGTGAAATTTATACGGTTCATCAGCCTTTTGAACAGTGGCAGCCTGCATTGGAACGGGTAAAAAACACCACCGGTGTGGTTGCCGCTTCACCTTATATTACTTTCACTGGATTGATGGAAAAAGGTGCCAGCTTGCATGCTGTTCAGGTGAGAGGGGTTGATTTAACCACTGAGTCGCAAGTCAGCTCATTACCCCAGTTTGTGCAAGATAATGCCTGGCAAAATTTTCAGGCGGGTCATCAACAGGTCATTCTGGGACAGGGAGTTGCTAATGCTTTGAAAGTTAAGCAGGGTGATTGGTTGACTGTTATGATCCCGAACAATGATCCCGAAATGAAGCTGTTGCAACCAAAGCGGATTCGTTTACAGGTTAGCGGAATTTTTCGATTGAGCGGCTTGCTTGATCATAGTCTGGCTCTGGTCCCTTTGGCCGATGCTCAACAATATTTGGATTATGGGCAAGGGATCACTGGCATTGCGATCAAGGTTGATGATGTGTTTGCCGCTGATCAACGGGTAAGGTCTGCCGGGGAAGCATCACAGGAATATGTCTATATCAGTAGTTGGATAAGAAGCTATGGCTATATGTATCATGATATTCAGATGGTACGTAGCATTATGTATCTGGCGATGATTCTGGTGATTGGCGTGGCATGTTTTAATATCGTTTCTACCCTGATTATGGCGGTAAAAGATAAAAGCAGTGATATTGCTATCCTGCGAACTCTCGGCGCTAAAGATAGGCAAGTTAGAGCGGTTTTTCTCTGGTATGGGTTACTAACGGGGATGACGGGCAGTATTGCTGGTGCTATAGCTGGCGTGTTGGCATCACTGAATCTGACGGTGCTTATTCATGGGCTGGAAAAGCTGATCGGGCATCAATTTCTTTCCGGTGATGTTTACTTCATTGATTTCCTGCCATCTGAGTTGCATGGCATGGATGTTCTGTATGTTTTGGCGACGGCTTTGATTTTGAGTTTATTAGCAAGTTGGTATCCAGCAAGACGGGCAAGTAGACTTGATCCGGCACGAATTTTAAGTGGGAAATAATCAATCTATTATTGGCATGAGCTAACCAAAAGCGTTATGGTGTAAAAAACAGAAACCTAAGCAGTATTGAAGAAATCTTAAAGGAAATCAGTATGCGAGTTCGTCGTCGGCTTAGTCGGCTTCGTAAGGTTAAGCGTTTGAGGCATCAGAGGTTTCGTAGCCGGATTTTTTATAGGGATAATCGATTGGCGCTTAATATGAAAAAACCTTACATCGTGGTATTGACAGGTGCCGGCATTTCGGCTGAATCAGGTATTCGGACTTTCCGCTCCTCTGATGGGTTGTGGGAAGAACATCGGGTGGAAGATGTTGCTACACCTGAAGGTTTTCAGAAAGATCCAGAATTGGTGCAGGCATTTTATAATGCTCGGCGTCATCAGCTTCAGCAACCCGAAATAAAACCGAACGCAGCGCATTATGCTTTAGCCGCGCTGGAACATGAGCTTGGCGATCATTTTTTGTTGATTACCCAGAATATCGATAATCTTCATGAGCAAGCGGGCAGTTATCGCACTGTGCATATGCATGGTGAGTTGCTCAAAATTCGTTGTTGCCAATCTGGGCAAGTGTTTGAGTGGACAGACGACTTGGTGGCAGATGAACGTTGCCATTGTTGTCAGTTCCCTTCGCCATTGCGCCCACATGTCGTTTGGTTTGGTGAAATGCCTTTGGAGATGGAACAGATCTACTCTGCTCTGGCTCAGGCAGATATTTTTATCGCTATTGGTACCTCTGGTCATGTTTATCCTGCGGCTGGATTTGTACATGAAGCTAAACTGGCAGGGGCGCGCACGGTAGAGCTGAATCTAGAACCGAGTCAGGTAGAAAGTTTATTTGATGAAAAGCATTATGGACCAGCCAGTAAGATAGTAGATGAGTATGCTCGAAGGTTAATTGATAGTATTAAAGAATTTAAAGCTGATTTGACGCAATAATTATTGTGTTTCTCTTCCTCATAATGGGTAACAAAATCCCTGGGGGAAGAGAATAATGGACAGATTACTAGAACGTTTTTTTAAATACATATCTTTTGATACTCAGTCAAAGCCGTCAGCAAAGACGATTCCCAGTAGTCATGGGCAGCTCGAACTCGCCAAAGCGCTGAAACAGGAGTTGATCGAATTAGGTTTTTCTAATGTGGTACAGGATTCTCATGGCTGTGTTATGGCAACATTACCTGCTAATACATCTTGGCCTGTACCTGCTATCGGTTTTATTGCTCACCTTGATACTTCACCTGATTTCTCTGGAAAAAATGTAAGTCCACAAATGCTGGAAAATTATCGAGGTGGTGAAATTGCTTTGGGTGCGGGTAATGAAGTGTTATCGCCGGTTATGTTTCCTATCTTGCATAACATGTTGGGGAAAACACTGATTACCACCGATGGTAAAACGTTGCTTGGTGCTGATGATAAAGCGGGTATTGCAGAAATCATTACTGCAATGGTTCGTCTGAAAAATAGCAATATCTTACATGGTGATATTCGGATTGCGTTTACACCTGATGAGGAGATAGGTAAGGGAGCACGTTATTTTGATATTAATTCATTTGATGCTGAGTGGGCATACACCGTAGATGGTGGTGGTGTAGGTGAACTGGCATTTGAAAATTTCAATGCAGCGGTAGTAACCGTTAAGATTGTTGGCAATAATGTTCACTCTGGTAGTGCTAAAAATGTGATGATCAATGCCTTATCGCTGGCGATCCATATCCATCAGGCATTACCATCGGAAGAGACACCGGAACATACCGATGGATATGAAGGCTTCTATCATTTGCAACGTATTAAAGGCACGGTTGAATGCGCTGAAATGCACTATATCATTCGTGATTTTGATCGGAATAACTTCGAAGAACGTAAAAGGAAGATGATTAAAATTGCTAAAAAAGCCGGTGAAGGGTTGCATCCTGGTTGTTGTATCGAACTGACTATCGATGATAATTATTACAATATGTATGATGAAGTGATCAAATATCCGCATGTTATTGAGATTGCCAAACAGGCAATGCTGGATTGTAATATTGACCCCGTTATTAAACCTATTCGTGGTGGTACTAATGGGGCACAATTGTCATTTCGTGGTTTACCTTGCCCGAATATATTCATGGGGGGGTATAATTATCATGGTAAACATGAATTTGTTTCGTTGGAAGGAATGGAACAGGCTGTGAGTGTTGTCATGCGTATTGCTGAATTAACGGCACTGTTGTCTAAAAAAGTTGAGAAAACTACAAGAGCTTTACACTAATCCTGGCGCCACAAGTTTTTGCATTTACGTGGAAGTGACCTGGCTGATAAATATGCCAGTCACTTTTCCATGAGTTAAATGGTATTCAATCGAGTTTAACGATATTTAAAATTTTCTCAGGTGGGGATAACGATGATTAAAACAATGACTATTAAGACAACTTTCGATAACTGCCTCTTAATCGGAAGATCTGATTAAAAGGCAGTGAGGTAATAACCGGGTGAGAAGTGACACAGAATTATTTAAAGGGTCACTTTTTGTGATGATACATTAATCATTAAAGTACCAGTAGCCGCTGTTTACCAATGCAGTGAGCAGGCTGATAAAACGCACATCATCTATCGCTTCACCCAGCATTTCTGCATTAATCTCATAATAGTGGCAAAGAACATCAGCGGCTTTAATATGAGGTGTCTCTATTAATTCACCGTTAACAAAGCACTGATCACCAACCCTTATAACCCGTAATCCGTTAAGGCGGTGGAGATTTTCACCTTGTTTCATTAATTCATAAATTTCATCACTTTCATAGGGTGGCTCGGGTGGAGCAATATCAAGTTCATGCCGTGACTGAGAGATGAATTCACCAAACCATTGCTGGAAAGTGTCAGGCTGTGCCAATAACTCATTCATCATGGTGTGTAGCGCTGATAGTTCATGTGGCTGGACCAGCGCCGGATTTTCGCGGAAAGTCAGATTGGGATCGCTATAACGATAGCTGCCTAAATCATTAGCCAGCACATAATCGGCGAAGCTACTGAACAGTTCTCGGGAATTTGGGGCGCGGAAACCAACTGAATAATTTAGTGAATCTTCGATGGAATAACCTTCATGCGGAAATCCAGGTGGGATATAGAGAATATCGCCTGGTTCCATCTCTTCATCAATAATGGCATTAAAGGGATCGACCTGTAATAGATCGGGGTGAGGGCAGCGCTGTTCCATTGGTAGCTTTTCCCCAATGCGCCAGCGACGGCGGCCCATTCCTTGAATGATAAACACATCGTATTGGTCTAGATGTGGACCAACACTACCTCCGGGAACGGAGAAGGACACCATCAGATCGTCTATCCGCCAGTCAGATAATACGCGGAATGGTTGCATTAATGCGGCGGAAGGATGGTGCCAGTGATTAACCGCTTGTACCAGCAGTGACCACTCTTTTTCACCTAAATGATCGTAACTTTCGAATGGACCATGAGAGACATCCCAACGGCCATTTTTCTGGCTGACCAAGCGACAGTCAACTTCATTTTCCATAGCCAGACCCGCTAATTCATCGGGAGTAAGGGGATCAATGAATTGACGGAAGCCTTGTTTAATCAGTAAAGGCCGTTTTTGCCAATGATTATGCAAAAATGCCTGCCAGTCCAGATTCAACTGATAGTCCATAGTGACATCCTGAGTGTGAAGTGAATTTCAGGGTATTATAACGAATAGTTAGACTCAGTATCAGACTACACTGGCATATTTAACTAATCATCATCATTAATTTGCTGGCATCGGAATATAACGCAAATTCTGGCGCCACCAAGTGGACTGTCACTGATACTGATATCGCCTTTATATTGTTCGATAATTTCAGAAGCAATTGACAATCCAAGCCCTTGACCAGGCTTCAAAGTATCAACACGTTGACCTCGCTGGAAAATCATGTCCCATTTTTCAATTGGTACTCCTTGACCGTCGTCATCGACAATAATCATTACCGAATCGTGATCAATCGTCACAGAGATCTCAACAAATTTAAGGCAGTACTTACAGGCGTTGTCCAGCACATTACCCATGACTTCCATAAAGTCATTTTTCTCACCAAGCCAGGTGATCTCCGGTGAGACATCTAACGTGAGACTGACACCTTTACGCTGATAGACTTTTGTTAAAGCGCTGCACAGGCTATCTAGTAAAGCAGGAACAGAAGAGACTTTCCGCATAATGGTGCTGTGTTCACTGCGCATACTGGCACGATGCAGATAATAGCCTATTTGCTGAGAAATACGGCCAATTTGCTCAAGCATGATAGGTTCTGCCTGTTGAATAGTCATTTGTTTGCTGTCACGCAAAGAACGGAGAGTTGATTGTAAAACAGCCAGTGGCGTTTTCAAGCTGTGTGTCAGATCAGCCAGGGTTGTCCGGTATTTTGTATAGCGGTTGCGTTCATTATTGAGCAACACATTAAGGTTACGAACCAGCCCCCGCAGCTCTGTCGGTGGATTTTCATCCAGCTTTTCCCGTTCACCTTTTTCTAATGAACTGATCTGATGAATAAGCGATTTAATTGGCCGTAAACTCCAGTGTGCGGCCAGCCAGATTAATGGGATAACCAGAATAAGATTGGCAATTAATACATAACCGAACCATTCCCACACCAGAACCGTTTTTTGTAAATCCTGTGGAATGGTATCGATGACGACAATCGTTAACGCTGGCAAATGAGCTGTCGCACTATATCTGTTGACAGAAACGGAGTGGGTTAGCTCGTTATCTTCATTTTCGTCAAGTGCATTAAGTTTACCTAGTTGTCCTTGTGTGTTAGCCGAGTTTTTTAGCAAGTCCCGGCTGCTTTTTAGGTCAGTATCCAGTTCATATAAACCGTCTTCTTTTAACCATTCACTAGGAATAGAGTTTTCGACTTTTAGGATATGGCGTTGACGCCAGAGGATGGTGCCTTTGTTGTTATAAATCAGAACCAATGATGGGTTATTCAGTGTGAAATTAGGTGGTACTGAAATATCCAGCTTATTGTTATTCCACTGAGCAAGGCTGAAAAATAGATTACTCTGACTGCGTAGCAGTGTATAAGCGGTTTTATCAAAACTGACCAGATAACCGACAATGGCAACAATACCGTAAGACATGGTAAGAGCAAGAATAACCGCAGCAGTTGCCATTAAAAATCGGGTACGGAGTGAGAAAGGCTGTTTTTTGTGCTTAAGCACTTTTTTACCCATGAAAGTTTTAAACATCAAAGCGATAGCCTTGGCCCCGGACAGTAACGATAGCTTCATAAGGCCAAATATCTAATATTTTTTTTCTTAGCCGGCCGATTAAGACATCGATGGAGTGACCTTCGCGTAGTTCAGCATCGGGATATAATTGGCGCATTAATGACTCTTTAGTGACAACTTTGTCGCTATTACACATCAGTATTTCAATGATTCGGTATTCAAACGCTGTTAGTCTGACGCTCTCCCCGTAAACTGTTAACTCTTTGCGTGACAGATCGATTTTGAAAGGTGGGAATTCAATAATCTGAGAAGCCAGCCCATTATTACGGCGTAGGAGTGCCTGCATGCGGGCAATAATTTCCT
This sequence comes from Photorhabdus antumapuensis, assembly GCF_020387775.1. Taxonomy (NCBI): domain Bacteria; kingdom Pseudomonadati; phylum Pseudomonadota; class Gammaproteobacteria; order Enterobacterales; family Morganellaceae; genus Photorhabdus; species Photorhabdus antumapuensis. The sequence goes on along the minus strand of NZ_JAHZMK010000037.1, from coordinate 2,592 downwards.
CAAGATGAAAGGGCTTGGTAACATAATCATCTGCTCCTGCATCAAGAACCGTGACTTTTTCTTGCCAGCTTTCGCGGGCGGTCAAAACAAGAATGGGGAGTTTTTCATCTTTTTGGCGCCAGCGACGGATCAAACTCAAACCATCTTCTCCGGGCAAACCAAGATCAACAATGGCAATATCGGGTTCGCTCTCGACCAGATAGTAATCGGCTTCTTTGGCATTTGCCGCGGCATCAACTAGATGACCGGTGTCCCGAAGCTGTACAGTTAAATGGTGACGCAGTAACATGTTGTCTTCAACGATCAATATCCGCATGGAATAATCCTTCTCAACTCCAGCAGGCAGTTATTGTAATAATCAATTCATTCGGACTGTTATTATAGACAAAACTGCCGGTAAAAAATTCAATGCAATAGTTCTGGCTGAGTATGTTAGATACATGGATCTATAACAGCAAGACGTTAATTAGAAATAGAGAATATAACTTTAAAGTGTGTTTGGGATTGGTTTATATAAGGATAGTAGTAGAAAGATGTTTTATCCGCCTCAGGTTGTTGACTAATCCATTTAAAAATATTCCCAAATACATAAGTAGAATGCCCCACACCTGCTGGATTGGGGATGTAATACCATTAAAAAATTCAAAGAATTGCTATTGATGTAGAAAAATCATTTCCAGCCTTACCGCGATTTCACGACATTTCATATAACCGATTCCCCATTATTGGGATTAAAAAATCGAACGATGATCACATTTCACACTATCCATTCAGACGGTGAATTAATTACACATTAGAATGGTTCGATGATGTCACTATTAAATTATCAATATTCTCTGTGGGAAGGTGACCGTTCTATCACCCAAGCCTGATTGCGGATAACGAATTACTGATTAGTCAGCCTCACTGACTTTGTCACACTTAAATTAAGAAAAGGGACCGTACGATGGATAAACACCCCAACTCGGTGGCTGGGGCCACGAGTTATCTTTTAATTTACCTTACCGCCGTTTATCCTCTTCATCCGGCTATCGCCGCCGGCATCACGCCGGATAATAGCCAAACGCAGGTCCAAAATCAGGGCAATGTGCCGGTGGTGAATATTGCCACACCGAATGAGGCCGGGATATCCCACAACACCTATCAAGAGTTCAATGTCGCCACTCAGGGGACCGTACTCAATAACGCCACTCAGGTAGCGCAATCACAACTGGCCGGGCAACTTAGTGCCAACCCTAATCTGAAAGATAAAGCGGCGGCACTGATTATCAATGAAGTCACCGGCAACGGGCGCTCTGAGCTGCAAGGTCAGCTGGAAATTGTCGGCCATAAAGCCAACGTAATGATCGCCAACCCCAACGGCATGACCTGTGATGGCTGTGGCTTTATCAATACTCCGGCGGTCACGTTATCGACCGGTAAACCGGTGTTTGATCAAGACGGGGCGTTAGCGGCCCTGGAAGTGAAGAAAGGCATCATCACCCTGGGTGAAAAAGGGCTGGATGCGACGGCACAGGATACTGTCGATATCATCAGCCGGACCACTCAGCTCAACGGCAGACTACAGGCGAAAAACCTGACATTGACACAAGGCCCCAACCGGATTGATGTCAAACGCGGGACCCTTGTCCCCCTTGCCGGGGAAGGTTATACCCCCTGGGCAGCGATGGATACCGGGTCATTGGGGGGCCTGTCTGCCCATAACATCCGTCTGGTGAGTACCGAGCCGGGTAAGGCGGTCAATCTGACTCACCTGGCGGCAACGCCAGGCGATATCCGTTTGATCGCGGACGGCAATATTTCTCTGGTAAATACGTTAATTACCCGGGCGAAAAATATCTTTTTAGCCAGCAATGGGAAGATTGACGTTTTTCTCTCGCCTCTGCGCCCGTTCAACCAATGGGAAACGGATGAAAATATTGAAATCCATGCGGGCGCAGGGATAAATCTGGCGGGCATGGCCCTGACCGCCGGGAAAGATATTACTCTCACCAGTGGTGGCTCGCTTGATGTGGGTCACGTCACCGCCGGCAACAATTTAACCCTGATTGCCGGCGGCAATATGGCGGAGACCACCTTATCGGCAGCAGGGGCGGCGGCCGTCGCCAAAAATAGCCCTGCGTTGTACTCAGCCGACGGAAAATATACCCCGGTGACGGCGGCGTTGATTGACCTCGCATTAGGCAATGCTCCCCAACTGGACATCAATATCCCAGCAATAGCCGGTGGCATACCCGGGATTCAACTGGCGGATAAGCAAACGCGGATTGCCGTGAGAAATAACCTGCCTATTATCCATATTGCGGCCCCTAATTCCCGAGGTGTTTCACATAACCGTTATCAGGAGTTTAATGTTGGGGCTTCAGGGCTGGTGTTAAATAACGCTACCGATGCTGCCCAATCCGTACTGGCGGGACAAATTGGAGCAAACCCTCACTTCCACGGTCAATCGGCTGAGCTGATAATTAATGAAGTGGTGGGGACGGTTGCCTCAACTCTACAGGGTCTGCTGGAAGTGGCGGGGCAAAAAGCCGCGGTCTTTATCGCTAACCCGAACGGCATCACCTGTCATGGCTGTGGCTTTATCAATAC
>NZ_JAHZMK010000036.1:0-71357 GCF_020387775.1 Photorhabdus antumapuensis | reverse complement strand
AGTTTTAAGGACAATTTTACCACCGCATTACTGGCCAATATTGGCAGCCAGATTAACGCCGAAGGGGCCGGGTTGATTGGCAAGAACGGTCAGGTGTTAGGTTTACCCGGAAAAGCCATCAGCCATGCGGCGGTTTCTGCCCTTGCGGCGGAAATTGGCGGCGGTGATGCCAAAGGGGCGGCTGCCGGGGCATTAGCCGCAGAACTGGCAGCAATAACATTGGATAAAACATTCAGCGATCCAATGAAAATTCAGGCGGGTGGCAAAATCATTGGCAGCGTTGCAGGGGCCATTGCGACCAACAGTGCCAAAGGCGCTAACAGTGGGGCGAATGCCGGAGAAATTGTTATTGTATATAACGCGCTGGCACATCTTCTATCCGCAGCAGAGAAAGAAAGACAGGGTGCAATACAAGCTTACGAGGAGAAAAAAAGCGCCTTTTGTCAGCAGTCACCGGATACATGTAAACAAGCTGGCAATATGATTAGCTTTGGTACTGACTTCGTGCCAGTTATCGGTGATATCAAAGGTTTTGTAGAGGCTAAAAGCGCATTAGATTATCTGGCCGCCGCGATAGCCATTATTCCCGGCACAGGTGATGCCGCTGGAAAAACCATCAAAGCCGCAGAGCAAGCCTTACAAAAAGGCAACGTTGGTGAAGTTTCCAAGTTACTCAATAAGGCTAGTGATGAAATAAAAGCATTGCCAAAACCAGGAACTACATCAATCCCAAGTGGAGGTACTGGCGCTGGAACTGTATTCAAAGTTGATGATGCCCAATTAGGGAAAAAGCTAGGAAAACACGTAAAAGATTTTGGTGGTAATCCATCAAATCCTGTGGATAGAAAGTTGGTTCTGGATAAAATAGACGAAATAGGCAATAACCCAGATAAAACAATTCCTGGTGTTTTTGCTGGACAAGGAACTAATGGAACAAGAGGGGATGTATTATTTAAAATAAAGGGAAATGATGTTGTTGTCACTAAACCAAATGGCACATTCGTTACCATTATGAAGGATGGCATTAATAATACATCTGTGAAGAATGCACTAAAAGGAGAACCACATTGAGTTTAGTTACTAAAGAAATCAATGAGTGGGGAGTTGAAATTACAGGGAAACGGCTTAAGTCAGTGTATGGATTGATTTATATATACGACATAGCAGATGTTGAACATCCCCAAGAGTTATCTATTAAATTTTGTGAAACTGATAACTCGCCAAAGAAGTTACTTTGTAGCCCTAATGGAACATCAATCGTTTTGTGTAAAGGTGAACTGAGGGAAAATGACTTAGGAGAATATGGTAAGGAAACAGTGATGGATCTATCTAATTTTAAAATATTTGATGGATTGATAGGGAAACCACTTTCTTACGTTAATGCTATTTATTCTGAAATTGAGCAAGATATTATCGGTTTTATGTTTGTGTTTTATGATTATGGTCAATTTAGCGTAATGAATTTAGGTGATGAAATATATATGTTTAATCACATACCTGATTCTTTGCTAAAAGATGAAGGAATTTCCTTAATTAAAGTAAACTGAGAAAAATTTGACTTAGAGATATTCCTGCTAGTACAACTGTCTCTTAATCAGGAGATCTGACTAAGAGACAGAATTCACTGATATGGATCGACTGGTTAACAAAAGACGTCTCTGATAAATGGAGATAGAAATTATGATTTTTGGTGATCCATATCGTTTTGCGATATTAGTAAAATATATTCCCTATTGGAGTGATAGTTCATTCAAAAATGGGTTATTCTATTTTTATATTAATGGGAAAATGTTCCCTGATGAACTAACTGCCGCAACATTAAATGTGGATATTTTTTCTTTAGATGATAAAAATGCATTAATTTCTTTTCCTGAAAATAAAGAGCTATTTGATAAAGAAATCAAAGAAGCATTTAACACGATGTTAGGTATGATATCTCCTAATCTGGTAGATAGTAACCTAGATGTGCCAGAAGATTTTGAATCGTCATATATTTATAAAGCTTCAACAGAGAATATTGATGATTTTGGTAGTTCTGTATTTGCTGTATCTTACGATGATATTGTTAGAATCATCGGAGCAAAACGACGTATCTTGAGATATGATAATAATGGTTGTGGTTACTGGGAAGATATTCCTCAACCCGATTTCTATGAAACAAAACTTTATAAAGATGAAGTTAAAGAAATAATTGCCAATATAAAAAAATATTATATATCGTTGTAATATAGTCTCCATATATAACCCCAACTACGGTTGGGGCTATTTAGAAAGCTTCAAGAAGCCAATAAACAAGGAGCGCTTACCGAAGCAATCTGGAACAAATACAACAAACTAAGCGTTGCACAACGGGCTGAAATGGACGGCGGGATAAAAACAGCAGATGCCATCAGTGGCTTAAGATGGATGTTTGACTTATCGGCTGAGGATGCCCATCGCATCAGCCAGTTTGTGACGACAGAAAACCAGAACGATTTAGGGCTGTTGTATAACTCGCTGCCTGCCTGGGAAAAAGGTGCACTAATAGCCAAAGAAGCGGTAGAATCTGCCGGCATTGGTGGTGCTATCGGCAGTAAAGCTTCGGTTGCTTCGATTGTTGGGAAACGCCGTGGAAGCGCAATACCGGTATCAGAGCCAATAGTCGCTTCTAATGGGCTAACTTACAAATCAAACCCTAAACATACTCCCGGAGGTGATGGAAATCGCAAAAATGCAGGAATAGAACCTAGAGACTCTCTAATTCTTTTTGAAAACTCTATACCAAGCTCAAAAAACTATAACAATAAAGAGGTTAGGTTCTCAGTAGATAAGAACGGTAATGTTCACCGATTCGAAGGAACTAACGGAGAATATCATTGGAATGGCAACTCCGGAGATATTAACAATTCTTTAACAAGCAAACAGGTGCCAAGTGATATTCAGAAAAAACTAGGGGTGAAACTAAAATGATTTATGGTGATCCATTTTACTTTTCTCTTCAATTTGACATTGTTGAGTCATGGAACTCTCCAAATAGCTTTTGGAAAAATGGAGTATTTTCTTTCTATTTAGAAGGGAATAAATTATTTGACATTGTTGATGTTTTCGAATTAAGAACAACAATTGGCTTTTACTCAAATATGAAAATAGATGAGTTAGCATGTAATGATATTCCCTTTGATCCTATTACCTTATATAGAAATGCAGAAAGTTATTTTACAGGGGAAGGAGAAGATCTTATTGATGGCTTGTTTGATATGACTTGTACTGCAATGGGGGATAATGGCTATTATATTTATTTTATGAAAACAAGCCAAAATGATCGCCTAATTTGGAGTGTTAATGATGGGAATACAATAAAGGAGACATTATTACCAGCCGGTACAGTTCATTCTGTAATTCAAAAAATGTCACAATGTCCGTTAACTAAAATATCTACTAGTGACTAGTAAATCTAGATAAAACGCTAATCCCAGTCAGCTACGACTGGGATTACTTTAACTTTGGCGGATTCGGTTAAATAAGGATAAATATTTTCTATTTATCAATCTGATGCAGAGTTAGGATTAAAAATTCCAACCATCTCAGTCAGTTTGTGGCGACAGAAAATCAGAACGATTTAGGGCTGTTGTATAACTCGTTGCCAGCCTAGGAAAAAGGTGCATTAATAGCCAAAGAAGCGGTAGAATCTGTCGGTATTGGTGGTACCATCGATTAACCAAAGATATAAACGATTATAATTATTCAGAAGATTAACTCTCCACAATATAATTGGTCATTAATACCTAGGAATAGTCAATTTTCTATAATTAACTTGACTACTCATTACCTCAATTATTAAACAATTAAAGAAATATAATATTGAACAATATAAAAGTGGCCATAAATTATAAATTTTAGGCCACCATTTCATTGAATTTTTATTTAATTTACCATTAATACCAGACACTAATATTAAATTAATGGCTTACAAGTCAATCCTGGTAAAACCAATATCCTATCACTCTTGAATTGGTAATGGATTTGCAATACTTTTCAGTGAATCAGGAAGGGTTTCTCTGAGATACATATCACTAATTTTTGGCAAATTATTAACATAGAGATCATATGGCATCCAGAATGATTTCCCTTCAAATCGGTTATTCTGGAATATATCATTCTGTACTTCCTCTGGAATATTTTCCCATTCAGCAGAGCCAGGAGAATATGGACCTTTATATTTAACGACATTCCACGGATTATGCAGTCGCACTAACTTAATATCATTCCATTGTTGAGCATCCAATATTAAATAAGCATGACCTGATACCAAATCCGTAGACGAACCGGTTCCTTGATAAGTCACATGATGTTTTATTTTGAAGATATCGATAAATTGCTCATCCCAAATACGATCCTGATTATCTTGATTAATACTGGTATTTGCTGTCGATTCTATACCAAAATAGACTTCATTACCGCCGCCTAAATTCTCATAGCCTCCATGCAATTTCGCAAATGCTTTTTCAATCAGGTAATACCAGAATTCATTTTTATCTTCCATAGCAGAAAAACTAACTCGCGGCAGATCATCGTCAATCAATAAATAACCCATCGTCGATTGATTGATGATTCTGATCGAATAAACACCCGTTGGGTTATAAACCGGCGGATAGATAGCAGAAAATAACACATTATGCCCTTCAGGATGGGATGCAATTGCCCCAACGGTGCTAACAAAGCCGCAATTACCAAGATAAAGCTGGCCCATATCGATCATCTCTATCCCTTTAATAAACATGCCAGGGGATTCAATAAAATCTTTAATACGGCTATGCTTGTCAACTCCCCCACTTTGCCATTGTTCAGGAGGATATGAATCATCGACTAAATAGGCACTCTTTTCTGATAACGCTTTAATTAAGGCCAATACCGGATCTTTTGCATATAAAATGGCTCCCTTAAAGTCAAAAGGTTCACAGGTAGCCAGAATATCATTTAATTCACTTAATTTTACCGCTTTATCAGGATCTCCGCTCAATGCTTCTTGCACTGATTTTTCAGCATATGCATCACGCCCACATGCAATTAAATCCCTATCTGGTGATTTCGGCCATGTATGAACATTACTGACATCAACTGGTTTATCGGAGAAATTAACAACTGACATTTTCAATATCCCTTGATTTTATAATGAATGGACAACCTTACGTTGTTATTTATATTAAATAACCAACCCAAAGGTTTTATACCCTTCATCTTTCAAGCTGCTGCTTTGTTGGCTGCTTTCACTCACCCCAGTCACATAGTTACCTATGCTCCTGGGGATTCATTCACTTGCCGCCGTGCTGCAACTCGAAATCTATTAGGTATATACCTAATGATATGATTAAATAATTGGCGAACAAACTTACCTTAGGTGCGGTAAATATTCACTTATCACGTTATTAAAATCAACTTAATTATTAAATAGATGATGGCTTTATTTTATTGAACCAGTATTAATAATTCGAAATAATAATAACCATTTCAATTCAATTAAAAAATCAAAAATATAAAGCCTGCATATAATACACAGGCTTTATACCCGTTATCTTTCAAGCTGCCTCTTTGTTGGCTGCACTCACTCACCCCGGTCACATAGTTCTCTATGCTCCCGGGGATTCGCTCCCTTGCCGTCGCGATGCAACTCGAAATCTATTAGGTATATATATACCTTTCATCTTTCAAGCTGCTGCTTTGTTGGCTGCTTTCACTCACCCCAGTCACATCGTTATCTATGCTCCTGGGGATTCGTTCACTTGCCGCCTCGCTGCAACTCGAAATCTATTAGGTATAGATTCTGAAAATAATTACTGCATAGCTTATAAGAATGGCGTGATATTGCCAGCCCCTTCCCGTATTACAACCGGCGTATCCTCAGTTAAATCAATTACGGTGGTAGGCTGTTGCCCTAAATAACCCCCGTGAATAATCAGATCAACCAGTTTTCCCAAATTATCTTTAATTTCTTCAGGATCAGATTCCGCAAAATCATTGCCTGGCAAAATCAGGCTCGTGGACATCAATGGCTCACCCACTTGTTCAAGAAGCGCCAAGGCAATTGGATTGGAAGGAACACGTAATCCAATGGTTTTCCGCTTATCATTCATTAAACGACGAGGTACCTCTTTCGTCGCACGCAAAATAAACGTGTAATTGCCCGGCGTATTATTCTTAATCAGACGAAAAGCCGAATTATCGACATAAGCATAAGTCGATATTTCTGACAAATCCCGGCACATTAAGGTGAAATTATGATGACTATCTAACTGGCGGATACGGCATATCCGAGTCATCGAATCTTTATCTTCCAGACGGCAACCAATCGCATAACCGGAATCAGTTGGGTAAACAACTACCCCACCCTTTTTAAGCACATCCACACTTTGCCCAATTAAACGTGGCTGCGGATTATCAGGATGAATATAAAAAAACTGGCTCATAAATTACCTCTTAATTTTATGCAGCCCCTACAGTGACCAGTTACACCATATTGGTACCACATCACCGGGCAACCACAATTTACGCCCTAACTCTATCCATGAACAAGGCTGGTGAAAATCAGAACCCAACGAAACCATCAAATCATATTCCCGTGATAATTGACCGAGATATTGCCGCTCGTTAGGTGCCTGCTGGCACTGTGCAACTTCCATTGCATCACCACCATGTTGTTTAAACCAGACAATCAGACGCTTCAACCATTTGGTCGATAAATCATATCGTCCCGGATGAGCAATGACTGCTTGACCACCTGATTGATGAATGGCATCAATAGCTTGTTCAATTGTACACCATTGAGGTGGAACGTATCCGATTTTTCCCTTTGCCAGATACTTCTTAAATACTTTCGCGATTGTTGGTCCCCTGCCCATTTCAATTAAATAACGGGCAAAATGGCCCCGTGTTACTTGTCCACCATTCGCTAACCGATTAGCCGCCTCCCAAGCATCGGGAATACCCACCTTTGCCAATTTGCGACCTATCTCAATTCCTCTCTCTTTTCTGAGCTCAGTTTGTTTTCTGAGTAATGTGACCATTGCATTTGATTGAATATCAATATTCAAACCAACAATGTGAATCTCCATATTTTCCCACAGAGTGGATATTTCAACCCCCGATATGAGCTTTAATGGCAAATCATGTTGGTTGATATATTCATGGGCTGGCAAAATAGCATCCGTCGTATCGTGATCAGTCACAGCCAAGACATTAACGCCCATTGCCACCGCCCGTTCAACCAATTCCGCTGGTGAAAGTAAGCCATCCGATGCGGTTGTATGGCTATGAAGATCATAAATTGTTACTAACTCAGTGGCTGAATTTGTCATTATCTCTTTCTCTGCCCAAATACGCGATGGGATAGCTTAACGATAAATGGGGGCGTTTTACAGAAAGAACGATGTTCAGCCCTAAAATGTCAGGCTGAACATGATTATTTTAAGAATGAAAAAATTGACGGATAAGAAAAATGATATCCCTTTTTACTGGCAAAGAAGAATTAATCAGCGTTTTTCTTCATCTCACCGATAGATTTCAAATAATAGAGCTTACCCGGATTATAGAGTGGCCCCATATCGATGGCCTCATCATTAGATTCAGCAATATAACCCATTCCTTCTCTAGCTGCATTTGCCAACAAGCCGCAATCCTGATCGCCTGACCAAGAAAATATGCCGCCCAGTTTATTCTTAGCGACGTATTCCGCTTTTTGCTTCACTGTACGAGGGGTATCTAATGAAATAAAGTGCCCCTCTTTTTCACTAAACAAGAAATCGGCATCAGCGTTGGTATCCGTCATTAACACAAAACCATTTTTCCCGGTAGCAAGAGTGTGTTCACACTCCAGATAATTATTTACAATATCAAAGAATTCAGGTGAACCTTTTTCCATTGTTCCTAATGCATCGCCAGGTTTATTATATTCGCGCGTTTCAAGTTTTGCCCCTTTGCCTGCACGGCCATAGTTAGCATAGCCTAAATGAATTTTTTCCAAAGGTACGCCAAGCTCCTGATGTAAGTAATTAATAGCCACTTCCGCGGATAAATCAGACTCACCTGACGGATCAGGATCTTTTGGCGAATAGAGATTCGTATGATGACCGATATAAGGCGCCCACCCGGTACCAAAATAGTCGTAACTCATTAAGAAAATATTATCCAGACCATTCTTAACTAATTCGGCAATATTGGATGTTGCTAATTTCGTTTTTACACCACTACAAGCAATGGAGATCTCTTTTCTATCCTCTCGCCCAAATCGACTATCCAAAGACTGACGTAATTCTTTAATTAACAGAGCGTAATGTTCTCCATCTTTTTCCGGATCATAAATATTACCCTCCTCACCTGGGCTGCCGGGATATTCCCAGTCAATATCGACACAACTGAACATAGGAAAGCGCTCAAAAAAATCAACAATACTGTCAACAAAAACACCACGTTTTGTCTCATCAGCGGCCATCACGGAGAAATAACCGGACATACTCCAGCCGCCAATACTAAAAGCCAGTTCAAGTTTATGGCCCGCTAAACGCGCCGTTTTTTGCAATTCGCGTAACCCACCTAATAAACCTGAAGCTCTCTTTTGTTGATAATAAGGCAAAAATGTTCCTGGCCCGATATCAGTATTCGCACTTTCTTTCGGTAATCCTACATTACGGGCAGTCCCTAAATCACCATAAGGATCAAGCGGAACAATATGGCCTTCCGTAATTTTTATTTCACTCTGGCTATTCCAACCCTCCGCCACTTCTTTGATCTTATCTCCTTTTACGCCAGTATCACCGTAAATACCCAAAAAGCTGAATATTAATTTATCATAGGCAGTCACATTGATAATACTTAAATCAAATCCTCTGCCCCGATAATCCGCCCCTTTATCCTCACCATCTAAACGCGCATCATATTGGCACCAATCAGTAATATAAGCAGAAAGTTTCGGTCTGGATTTATCGCTTGCATATTCATTAAACATCGGGCGGCAAACACGCGTCGCAGTATAAGAAAGGTTGCCCGCTGAACCATCAGGTTTAAAATTAACATCCGGTCTTTGATAGGTTTGTTCTGTAATATCATCTGGTTGTAAAACCGGTGAAGGAATATCTTCGGTCGGATCAACACGCCCATCAGTAGGATTTCCGTGTTGTTTTATCTCATTTTCCGTCGCTTGACGAATATATTTCCAGGCATTATGCGGTGTTCCCTCTTTAGCCGTAGAATCGGGAATATGCCAGCGCTCAACCCAATAAGTATTGGTATAAACACCACCATTAAAAATAATATTATAAACTTGGCCGCCTGACTGATTTTTCCATGCGGTTAATGGTTCACCAATAATATCACTTATGTCGGACATGGATTTCGATGAGGTATAAGTATATTTGTTTACCATTTATAAGCTCCAATGAGATTTATATTTAGCCTCTACATAAATAGAAGAGGCTAATTTGAATGTTAAAGATAATGAGTCAAAATGTTGAATGTAAATGACTCATTTAATCGTTAATGCCCGCCATTACAAATCTGGATTTTCCTGTTTTAATAATGCCTTCACAGCCGAGCCAAATGATACAGACCCCTCTTGCGCGGTATATCGAATATGCAAAATCACATCCGTTAGACTTTCTAAATCCTGTGATATATTGGTAAATTGAAAATTCCAACTCGATCCTACTCCTACCCCCTCAAAGGGTAAAAAACGTTCATCATCGAAATTAAGCGTGAACATCCCGCTGTCATTAATACCCGTGGATAAAGCGATCTGTTGATTGGGCTGTATGCTGCGGACCGTATAAGGCGTTTCCGCACGAGTTCCTTCTTTCAACATCTTTTCAACGGTTTTGAGATCCGCTTTGGTCGTATAACTACTCACACCCGACAAACTTAATTTGGCGCAGATATCTTCATAAGGTCCAATTAACATAGGTAGCGTAACTGAAACAGATTTAATCCGCCGATTAAATAAGCCCGGATAATCTGCACCAAATTGTTTTAACTCATCCAAATTAAAGGTGATTGCATTATGTGATGTCAGTATTTTGAGATTATCTTCCCAAGACTCGCCCAATAAAGATTTAAGCGAAATCGTTTTGATAATTTCCAACTTACGTGAATTTTGCTCAACATAAGTACGTTCCATGCGTTGCAACGCCAATTTCAAATTTTCACCGACCAACAGCCCTTGGTAGAGATCATTCCAGCTCGCACCATCAATAAAATTCTGTTCGCCTAACCCAAGCTCATATTGCAGAGAAGCTTGTGCGGATAAACACAACGATGAAACAGCATCATAAACCTGTAAATAGAGGCTTGAGATCTGGCTAATCATCCAAGTGTATAAACTTTCATTAGTAAAACGGCTAGAGAAATAAGCCAACAACGCCTGAGATTGTTGTTGCTGCGCTTCAACTTGCGCCAAACGCTTACGTGCAGCACTGACCTGCAACTGCTGAATATTAACTTGCTGATCAATAGATTTTACTTCCCATTCAGCCTGTTTATATTGCAGCTCCCACTCCTGCCGACGACGGCGATAAGATTCAGAAACACTAAGGCTGTCAGCTTTAGTGCTATCAGACTGATGTTTCAAAGTTGCTATTTCAGCAACCGCATTTAAAGCTGCCCCCCAATGTGAACCCCCAACTGCCAATCCATAAATATTGGGAACTAAATCCAGGGCCGCCGCCGCCGTTCTTGATACCTGTGAAGCTAATAAAGCAGAAGATGCTTGAGCCTGTAATTCAATAACCTGCTGCTCGGTTGACGAAATATTTTCATCATAAAGACTTTTATAATGTTCGTACCGCTCCTGAGCAGATTGTTTACTCACCTGCAATGCATCAAGACTGGCCTGATTAATATTGATATCTTGTTGCTGGAGGTCAACAGCAAAACGGTAGAGATCATTATTCTGAACCATCTGAAATGATTCAAAACTCAAATTATCTTTCCGTTCTAATAGGCTTAACAACGTGCTGCCAAATTGTATCAACGTATCGACACCCGATTTCGCCCGCGCCAACATCGGCTCAAAACGATAATTTGGTACTCTGAAATTCATTTTGCTGGCATTTCTGGCAGCAACAACCCGCTGATAACGCTGATTCATTAATCCACGAGGAGAAATTTTCGAATCATAAAGATCCATAGAAATTTCTTTACCATCTAGGGTTAAATTATGGCGTAAATTGTAAATCCGGTTTTCTATTTTATCCCACAGGGCCGTTAACTCTTCATTAATAGGTTTCATAAAGAGATCATTATCCAGCGCACGAATCGTTTTATCATGAACCACCGGGGCATAAGGCAAAGGATAACTGATCATCTCCAATGCACGTACTGCGCTACTCTTCTTATAGGATGCATCCTCAAGGGTTATCGGCTGCCAGGAACTGGCTAATTGAAGATCAGGACGCACACCTAACAATGAACTTGCCGTTGCATAGCTCAGACGCGCCAGCGTTCTGGCCGTAGGCTGTAGCTTGCGATATTCCATATCACCCTGATCGATAACATTTTTAATGTAGAAGTTAAAAATAGCTTTACGATAATGAATAGGTTCACTGGCAGAAATTGCATCAGGATCAGCCGGCTCTATCAGACTACGTAATCTCTTGGGCTCGTCAATGATCGGACGACTATTCCAATAACGTGGCTTATCTTGTTCCAGCGCCGGTTCGTCATTACTTTCAAAAGGATTAAAAATAAACTTAATCCAGAGACTAGCTTCCTCATAACGCTGTTCGACATTAAACCTCCAGGCCACCATAAATGGCATATGGAAGAATAATTCCCAGAAATAAATACCATTTGCCCCTTTGAGGTCGATGGGTTTTGAGACATTGCCAGTAATCGGCTCTTCATGAATATTTTGAGTTTCCCAACTGAGAACTTTATCCAGTTTTTGACTCGCCTTACTAATTAACTCTTTTGCAAAAAGGGTATTTAAACGAATCGCCTTGTCAGAATACCAACTTTCTGGTTGCTCCTCTGGCGGCTTTTCTTTTGGAAATTGTAAATATTGGGTTTGTTTAGTCTGTTTAATTTGGATCTTGTCACGAAGTAATTTCCCAACACTTAACTTTTGCTTAATTCTGCCGGCAATATCATCTCCAGTTTCTGACGGCAGACTAAAGCCCGTAACAACCGTCACATCATTTCGATCACACCGGTTCAATGTCACACTTAATTTTGGATCATAATCTTCTGGGGTAAGCACCTTATATTTCAGCCAACACCGTTCACCCTGACTATCCTCCAGCCAAATACAATAAAGGATATTTTTACTTCTGCTAAAATCATATTTATATGTTGAAGTAGACGTCAGATACATATTCAATGTCCCGTCAACATAAGTCGCATCCAGCTTGAAATCGCCTATTTTACCCAGTTGTCCTTCAAATGTTGGCGGTTCGGCTATCGGCCACTTCATATTATTATTAACCGGATAAAGAACCAATTGCTTATATTCTTCCGGCCCGCCATTTGAAAGTTCCCGGAAATAGAACCAGACTAAAGCAGCGCCATATGCATCCAGATCGGATAGCGTTGAAGTGGATTTGGGTAAATCCGTTGCTGCCATTAATAGGTTGTCACAAACATAAGTGAAAACTTCATCATAGTCATAAGCTTCTTTATTCTCATTTTTGCCTTGCAAACGCACAAATGCGACCAACGCTAAACGTTCAACATCTCCGGTACGATCGAGCACCGCAATCAACTCTTTCATCGAGTGACCAAGTAAATCTTCACGAACGGTAGTACCGGTACTCCAGGTACCATCAAACGCCAAATGAGCTAAATTAAGTTTGGTGCGATATTTAGTACTATTATCTTTATCTTGTTTTTCTTCAGAAATTTCAAACCAACTAATATACAATCGGTTATTTAGAATAATTGGACGAATAATACCATTATATGCATTCTCTAACGGGACATTAATCAGCTTCCACTCACCCCAAGCGGTAGGATAGAGTTCGTCAGTCAGATTATTACGCTGTTGGGCATCTAAAGTTCGCCAAAAATAACGGTAAGGTTGAGTACGGGTCTTGGCAATGAAATAGATCTTATCATCGGCAATATCAATACCATCTTCGTAACCCGCAATAACTTCTAAATTACTCACCTCTTCAAAATTATTCAAATATCCCAATATCGCTTTCTGAGCAACATCATCCGTGAGCTTACCTTGATTAAGAGCGCTTTCAAGTTGGAAAAAGAATTCCGTTTTAGTTAAACGTAATGTGGGATCAATATAAACTTCCGGGTAAATAGCCAGTTGTTGATTTGCCGCCCAATAACCGTAACGATTAGCAAATTCCTGCCAATTATCGGCCTCTTCCTGAGTCATGGATAACCCTGACTCTAAATTTAAAACAATACGGTTAATATATTGTTGTACCGATTGAGTAACATGCGCGACACGGGCTGTTTTTACTTTGGAAGAAACCTGAGTGTCTAACAATAGAAAATCATACAAGTCATCAACGTTTTTAATTCCTTCACGCTGAGATTGAAAAGCGATATCATGCGGAACTATCTGACCAAGATAATAGTCAACTAATGCATCACGCAAATTTTCCTGTAATTTTGCTTCAATTAAATTAGACATTCTCATCATCTCCTTGCGCTTTTAATGCGGCCATTACCGCTTCACCGATGCTTTGGAAAGCTTCAAAATCTGAATTAACATCAAGTGCACCAGCACCTAATAAAGGCTCAACAGACAAATTGGTTTTCACAGAAAATTGTTGCAATCGTCTTATCCAATCTATTTGAGATAAGGTCATCGCACGTTTTTTTTCTAATCCGCCTTTATCACAAGCAAGATAAATTTCATCAGGGTCCCAATCTAATATTTCAGCCAATAATTGCGCACATTTATAATTGTTATCATCCTCTTCTCTCTTCGGTAAAATTTCGCTGTTAGCGAAAGTAAAATATTCCTGAATTTTATCTTCATTTTGTTTAGCATTTTCCAGTAAATCTTGATAGCGATTCAACAGGAAAATCTCATCTAATGACAACGATATTTCTGTTGTTTCATCTATGCTTAGTCCAAGCCATTTAGGATTTGTCAGGCGCAATAACAATAGATTATTACTTATGCTCAATGCATTAATTAATTGAGTATAAACTAACAGACTGTAGGTCAAGTCCAGAAACTCTTTTTTAATATCTTCAACTTTTTCTGGTGTATTATCTAACACCATTTTCAATACTGAATAAATACTACTTCCTAACCAACGCAATTGTAGTGGAACAATATCTCTTAATACCCCATATTCACCCGCAACAGCGCTAGATAATAGACTCTCTTGTGCGGTTTTAGCTTGCAATGTGATCTGCAAGACAATATTAATTTGATTATTATCTGGAGTTGCCTTTTTCTCTTTTACAATATCTTCGATCTTTTTCCTCAGAGACTCCTCGTCTGTTTTTCCCCATATCAACGGAATATCTTTAATTAATCCATTACTCTTATCAAAAACGCCATTTTCATCTGACAAAATGGCCCACCAATCTGTACCATTTATTTCTTGCCGATTAAAATCAGATTCTTGCAAACGTACATTATCAGTCAAACCGTCAGAAATTCCCTTATAAAAGGTTAACATGCCATTTGTTGGCACCACCGGAAGCTGAGTTTTACCTAATAATAGAGAAAGCTTAATCGGTGTCAGTTTTGTTTTAACGAGCCAGGAAGTTAAAACCTCCATTTGAGCAATAATATTAAGGATATCATCTTTTTCTCCCAAAGCCGGTATATTTGCCAGATACTCGCTTTTATCCGTCAAAATACCCGCCAAAATTAATCCATCTTCCGCAGAAAAACCAAATAATCGTGGAATAGTCACCAGACGATAAAGTCTGGATACGACATCAAGATTACACACCAATTTGCCAGCAGAGAGCTTCAACGTGTTCTGAACGATAGGCGCAATTACTTGAAACGTGGATAAAGAAATAGCTAACCCAGCACACAATTGTTTAACTGTTTTCGCTCCATCTCCTTGATTTTCCGTATAGTTAAATTCTTTCCCATCCAGAATTAAAGGCTGGTCAAAAAGTTTAGACTGATTAAAAAGTTGATCAAAAAATGGAATATTATTGCTGATAGCAAATGGCGTAATTTGATATATCCATCCGGCAAACGTTTCCGGTAATACGTTATATTGCGTCGATAAATGACGGAATAAACCTAATGCTCTTAATGTATTATTAGAGATAGTCAGATCGGTATTATTAGGTTCAGCTTTTATTGCTGAAGTTACCAATAAATCAAGTTGATGATAAGGTAACGCTAACCAACGCTGTAAACGAATAAAGCGATTCATTCGATCATAGCGAAAATCAGAAACGGCATCTATTTCGCGTCCAGAGCCGGTTTTCACAATGCTTAATGCATCTAATTGCCCCGCATTTATATAAACACCCCCATAATGGTAAGGCGCTGGAAAGTGTTCTGATGTTTGACCACTATCGAAAATAAGGTTAGAAAATATCACATTTGACGAAACTAACGGCCGAAAATCACCACTATTAAACAAACGTTCGAGATCTGTCACTTTCGATCCTGTTTGTTGACCAAAAGATAGGATCTGTTTTAATTTCACGCTGTCATCCGCAGAAAGACCATAATTATCTTGGAAAAACTTCTCTGCTTCTGGTAATAATTCTGATTGTTCAGTATCTTGCTTAGCAATGGCAAAACGGTAAGTCATGGTCAGGAAATGAATACCTTCAATATTTACCAAGGAATTATTTTCACTCTCTTTTGGCACCGCAGCATAAACTGTCATTTCACCAAAGAAAGGACCATTATCCAAATTACCAATTTCACTATTATCACTTTCTACATAAGTTAATTTTAACTGTCGACTAAATGGCGATGAATTATCAAAAGGTTCCATCCTCGCTTTTACGCGGTTATAGGTCAGAACATTTTCACCACGAAGTTTAATTTTGATCGTCTCTTTATTTTTATTTTCACAGGTAATGACAATTTCATCATAGGCTTTATCAACATTATCACTCAACAGTGTCGGGCCAGTGATATTTTCATCAGCATGAATAATATAAGCATGTTTTGAAATATCACGTTCAGGCAATACTTCTGTTGTACTTGCGCTGAAATAACCCTTAATAAGTTGTTCACGTGATAAAAAGTTTTGCGCAAATGGACTTTCCTCTTTCAGTAAAGCTATTTGCTCCTTACTTAATTGAGTATAAGCAAGCAGAGCCTGATCACGTTTTTCAGTTAAGATATGCCAGGGAAATTGCTGATCCGCTTGCTGAATAACTGTACCTAATTCGGTCTCTTTTTCGGACAAGCCTTTATTAATCTGTTGAGAAGGCAAATTATAAGGTAATGTAAAAGGAAAACGAGTCTCTCCCAAAACCTGATTAACCGGTTTATCCGCCTGGCCTGTCTGATCAATATATTCCCTGGCACTTTTCGACAAAACATCATTCACAATAGATATTGCCGTCACCTCTTTGTAAAGATTATCACTATTAAGTAATAAGTCAGGAATATCAGCGCGCCTTTGTTCCAATCCCACGGCATTATTGGAACCATCCAGCTCTATTTGTTGTACAAACTTATAAAGATCAAGCAAGTAATTTACCGGACTGTCAAGGGACTCAATAGCGTTTGGCTGACAGAAGTTATCCCAAGGCTCAGGAAATAAGTTGCTGTAATCAGGTAATTTTTCTTTTTCATCTGGATCACTATTGCTATAAGAAAAATATCTTGCCTGATGATTCGTTTTCCTTAATGTTGTGCCATCATAATCTCTTAGTTGCCTTTGCCGATAACTTTGTACTAATTGATTAGCTGCGCTCACTGCTTTATCAAAGATTACCTCTGCATGTCCCGACAAAGATTCGTTGTGGCGTTTAATAAATCGCTGCCTTGATACTTCAACAATATCAAAAATTGAGTGATATCCTAGACGCTGGAGTGTATTGACCAGAGTAACAGTGGAATTATCTTCCTTCTGCTCTGAATCTGACAACATGTAATTTTTCGTCAATATTGGCGATGCTGATGATTTTATTTCTGCCACCGCAGATAATAATGGTGATACTTTTGTTACATCCTGTTTTTCACGAGAAATGCTTTTATATTTATCCATTACATTATTCCCAACCTAATTAATCGGCAACATCTGAATAGAACAGTTATAGAGACTATAACCACTTTAAGTAGTGAGATTTTTTAAAGCATAAATTCAATTTAATTTACATTCTTCACACTGCTTCTCTTTCGGTTTATCGTAAGAAGGAAGTTCACCTTCGAAATAAAACGGCTCCATTTCAATCACTTTTTTAATCGCCTTACGACCCAATCCTTCATGAGCAGCATTAGTTAGCAAGCCATTATCTTGATCGCCGGTCCAAATAAATAAACCACCTAAACCTTTTTCTTTAACATAGCGGCCTTTTTCTCTGACTGAACGAGGTGTATCCAATGACATAAATACTTTGAGATCTTTATTATAAAGATAGTCAGCTTTAGCTACCGGATCATGAAAAACTGAAAAACCATTACGACCTATTTTATTTTCATAATCAACATAGTTATAGATAATATCTGTCCATTCAGTGACGCTGTATTCGAAACTCCCTACCGTGGATGTTCCATCAGTATATTTACCAACCAGTTGTTCATTATCCTTATTCTCTAACTCCGCAGTTCTGGCATTACGTGTATAACCAGAATAGCCGATATAAATTGATTTCTTATCAATCCCTAAAGAGATAAGATAGTTAACTGCATCATCGACTGAATATTTAGAATACTGATCATCCTTATTGCGATAAAGATTGGTATGATGAGATAGTTTTTTATCGCCTAATGTAAAGAAATCATAAGTCATTAAGTTAATTTCATTGACACCGGCGGCGATCAATTCTGGAATATGTGCTGCTTTAATTTTTTCTATATCAGCAGAAGCTGCAATACTAATTCCTTTCAAATTACTGATATTTGCATTTTTTAAATCCTTAATAAGCTCAGCAAAATACTTATAATCATCTTCACCAAATGGGTTACCTTCCCCCGCAGAACCAGGATATTCCCAATCAAGATCAATGTGAGTTAGCATAGGGAATCTGGTGTATAAATCTTTAACCCCCTCAACAAATCGTTGGCGCAGTTTCTCATCACGGCAAACTTTATAAAAAGCACCACTCATTGACCAACCGCCAACGCTGACGGAAATTTCCAGATCCGGATTTTCATCTTTAAGTAAACGTAATCCTCCTAATACCCCTTGGGCTTTATCTTGCTGATATAAATCTACAGGATCGCCCGCCCATTGAGTAAAACCACAATTAAGATAGGCTGCAACATCAGCCCAGGGATCAATTGGAATAGGTTTGCCTTCGTGATTCTCTAGAATATCTTGTTCGGTATCCCCCATTTGCCATCCATTTTTACCCGCAGCAGCGATGATTGTTGTTTTCTTCTCCCCAGGATCGCCAATAATACCTGCAAAGCTGAAGATAATTCTTTTAAACGGCTTTCCTTGTTCTTTATCACCTTTAAAGCGCATTAAATCGGCACTTCTGCCACCATTCTTTTTAAAAGAATCATCATTTATCGGCGCTAAACGTTCATCATAGATTGACCAATCAGATAAATAACAGAAAATGCCAAAATCATCCTTCTCCTCGTAAGTATTAAAAACAGTTTTAGCAAGTCTTGTTGGTGTATACGATAATTCGCCATCGGTTTTTTTAGGATCAAAACCATTTAACCGATAAGTTTTCTGCGCCGCACCTTCTTCCGAATCTTTAACTTTATGTGGATCAGTTTCATACACCAATTGGCTATCTGCTTTGGGTTCATTTTCACTCATATCTTACTCCACTAATAGTACAATTATTTTAAACATCAGAGAGTTAAATCATGGCAATCCATGCCAGAATTAAGTAGAGATCTATAAGTATTCAGATTAAAAATCGTTCCCCCTGGCATACCTATAACGTATTAAATACAAAGGATTACATAGTGTTAACTTATAAAGATCTAAATTTTAAATAACACGATATGTTAGAGCTATGAATACTACTTCTCACAGTAATATCGGTTAAACCTCTTTTTTTCATATGCAGATATAAAAATTGATTATCTATTCTCCCCATTTGCCTATTGACTCAAACAAAATCCAGCCAATCCTGCTCTTTAACCCATTTTTACTATCGCTAAATTCTTTTTTTCATGAAACATGATTTACCTACTTAACATTACTAAATATATATCATAGCTATATCATGAAATAATAATATGAGTTATTTTTGACAGTAAGATAATAATTTTATTAAAATTAATCATCCTATATTATCCGATCTCTAACTATTGAATACTTTATGTTACACCGTAACAAAATATCACCAAATTAACCTTCAATTTCCTCTAATAATATTAATTTTTATAACCTAAGTTCTATAGGAAATTAACTGCTTATAATGTTGATCATTCCTAAATTCTAGGAATAGCACGGCAATTTAATTATGATCATCAACACTTTTAAGTACCGCTTAATGACTAAGACGTTACCCGTGACTGCACAAATTAATAAACGCGCCAAAAAATCCTTGACACACTAATGCCGTTCCATTTTACTAGTACACGAGTGAGGGCGATATTGTCTTGTATACCATCTATACCTAATAGATTTCGAGTTGCAGCGCGGCGGCAAGTGAACGAATCCCCAGGAGCATAGATAACTATGTGACTGGGGTGAGTGAAAGCAGCCAACAAAGCAGCAGCTTGAAAGATGAAGGGTATAATCAATATTAAAGAGGCACTGAAAATGGCTGTATTCATGACGTCTATCCGTTGGTGGCATAACTTCCCAGTAAGGGCGGTATGGTCACGCACATAAATCAACAGTGCCAAATTACCAAAACCCGCCTAACCAGCGGGTTTTTTTATATGCATAACTGATCAACAGGACGAAAAAATGACGGATAAACAACCAAAAATCACAGTAATCGAGCAAGAAACCGTTTACCAATCCGATCCTACTCTACTATTCAACCAACTCTGTGGTGAGCGACCAGCAACTTTATTGCTGGAGTCTGCGGAAATTAACAGCAAAAAAAACTTAAAAAGTCTGCTAATTATCGATAGTGCCTTGCGCATCAGTGCCAACGGCAATCAGGTGACTTTTAACGCTTTGACAGAAAATGGCCGAAATTTATTACCTATCTTAGCCAACAAATTTTCCAGCAACATCCAATCTGAAATGACACATGATGCTCTTCAAGTTACCTTCCCTCCAATCAATCACAATCGGTTAGATGAAGATAATCGTCTGAAAGCTGTATCCGTATTTGATGCACTGCGTGCCCTACTTTCTCTGGCGGAAGAGCCATCACCATACAATTCATCTCCGTTCAATTCATTGCCATACAATACAGAAGCGATATTCGTTGGCGGCCTGTTTTCCTACGACTTGGTGGCCGGATTTGAGCCGTTACCGGCAGTAAAAACCGTTCAACGCTGTCCTGATTTCTGTTTTTATCTCGCAGAGACGTTATTGGTGATCGACCACCAGAATGAAAATTCACGCTTGCAAGTTTCGCTTTTCAGTGATTCTCAAGCAGAAGAGCAACGCCTTAAGCAACGATTGGAAACATTAACGGCACTCATTACCGAGCCCATTGAACCAGTACAACAAATCTCTCTGCCAACCATGAAAGTTTCACACAATCGGGATGACAAGACCTATGCAGAAATGGTGGCACAGTTGCAACAATACATCCGCCAAGGGGATATTTTTCAGGTCGTGCCATCAAGACGCTTTTTTCTGCCCTGCCCGGCACCGCTTCATGCTTATCAAAAACTTAAGTACCATAATCCAAGTCCCTACATGTTTTTCATGCAAGACAAGGACTTCTGTCTGTTTGGTGCTTCTCCTGAAAGCGCACTTAAATATGATGCGTCCAATCGCCAAATTGAGATCTACCCAATCGCCGGCACCCGCCCTCGTGGGCGCAATGCTGCCGGCGAGCTGGATGCCGATCTAGACAGCCGTACCGAACTGGAGATGCGAACAGATCATAAGGAATTGGCTGAACACTTGATGCTGGTTGATTTGGCCCGTAATGACCTGGCCCGCATTTGTGAACCGGGCAGCCGCTATGTCGCTGATCTGACAAAAGTCGATCGCTACTCTTTTGTTATGCATCTGGTCTCCCGCGTCGTGGGGACATTACGCCATGATTTAGACATCTTTCATGCTTATCAAGCTTGTATGAATATGGGCACCCTTACCGGCGCCCCGAAAGTACGCGCAATGCAACTTATCGCTCACTACGAAAGTGAACGCCGAGGCAGCTACGGTGGTGCTGTCGGTTATTTCACCGGCAAAGGGGATATGGATAATTGTATCGTTATCCGCTCTGCTTATGTGGAAGATGGTATAGCAACTATCCAGGTTGGCGCAGGTATCGTACTGGATTCCGAACCTTTAGCCGAATCCGAAGAGACCCGTAACAAAGCAAGAGCAGTCATTCGTGCCATTATTGAGGCTCATCAGGCAGAGGAGATTTTCTAATGGCAAATATTCTTCTACTCGACAACGTGGATTCATTCACCTATAACCTCGTCGATCAATTACGTCATCATGGTCATCAAGTTGTTATCTATCGCAATACTGTTGCAACTGAAATGATTATGCAGCAATTAAGCATGCTCTCCTCTCCGTTATTGATGCTTTCACCGGGACCGGGTAAACCATCTGACGCAGGTTGTATGCCTCAATTACTCCAACAAATTATCGGCAAAATCCCTGTAATCGGCATCTGTCTTGGACATCAAGCCATTATTGAAGCTTATGGTGGAGAAATTTCCGCTGCTGATGAAATCCTACACGGCAAAGCTTCTCTGGCAAAACACGATAATCAAGCTATGTTCGCTAATCTGGAAAACCCGCTACCCGTTGCCCGTTATCACTCTCTCACGGGTAGACGCATTCCATCTGAACTGACTATTTCCGCCCGTTGTGGCGACACGGTTATGGCGGTTCGCCACGATAAACATAAGGTTTGTGGATTTCAATTTCACCCAGAATCGATTCTCACAACTCATGGCGCTAAATTGCTTGAACAAACTCTGGTTTGGGCACTAAATTAGAGGAGAGATGAAAATGCAAGCTATTTTCAACAAATTGTTTAATGCGCAGACACTGACACAACAAGAAAGCCAGCAACTATTTGCCGCCATTATTCAAGGAGAATTAAGTGAACCACAACTCGCTGCCGTACTTATCAGCATGAAATTACGTGGTGAACAACCACAAGAGATTGCCGGTGCAGCCCAAGCATTATTGGCAAATGCCCTGCCATTTCCACGGCCGGATTACACTTTCTGCGATATCGTCGGAACGGGCGGTGATGGTGCGAACAGTATCAATATTTCAACCGCCAGTGCCTTTGTCGCCTCGGCTTGCCATATTAAAATTGCCAAACATGGTAACCGCAGTGTTTCCAGCCGATCAGGTTCTTCTGATTTGCTGGCAGCGTTTGGTATCGCCCTTGACATCAGCGCGGAATGTGCCCGTAGTGCACTGGATGAAATTGGCATTTGTTTCCTATTTGCGCCACATTATCATCTGGGATTCTGTCATGCGATGCCGGTACGTCAACAACTGAAAACCCGGACTATATTTAATATATTAGGTCCTTTGATTAACCCGGCACGTCCGCCATTGGCATTAATTGGCGTCTACAGCCCTGAGCTCGTTGAGCCTATTGCTCGAACCTTACTGGTTCTCGGCTATCAACGGGCAGCGGTTGTACACAGTGGTGGCATGGATGAAGTCGCACTGCATGCACCAACGAAAGTGGCAGAAATTAACGAGGGAGAAATTACCCATTATCAATTAAATGCTGAAGATTTTGGTTTACAACGTCATCCAATGTCCGCATTAAAAGGAGGTTCACCAGTAGATAATCGTGAAATGCTCAGTTTATTGTTACAAGGACGGGGTAAGAAAGCCCATGCAGATGCCGTTGCGGCTAACGTTGCTCTGTTAATGAAAATTCATGGACAGGAAGATTTACGTCATAACACACAACAAGCTCTCGAAACCATTCACAGTGGCCGAGCTTATGAACGAGTTATAGCCCTTGCAACAAGGAGTTAATCATGCAAGCTACCATTTTACAGAAAATTGTTAATGATAAAGCCGAATATCTTATTAATCGCAAACAGCAACAACCATTGGAAAGTTTTATTGATGCTGTTGTTGCCAGCAACCGCCATTTTTATCAGGCACTAAACAGTGAACAGACGGTTTTTATTCTGGAATGCAAAAAGGCATCTCCTTCTAAAGGCGTTATTCGTCAGGATTTTGATCCAATTCAAATAGCGAAAATTTATCAGCCCTATGCAACCGCCATCTCTGTATTAACTGATGAAAAATATTTTCAAGGCAACTATGAATTTCTTCGTTTAGTCAGTGATGCCGTTCACCAGCCAGTATTGTGCAAAGATTTTATTATCGATCCTTATCAGGTTTATCTTGCCCGTTATTATCAAGCCGATGCGATTTTGCTGATGCTCTCTGTTCTTGATGATCAGCAATATATTGCGCTGTCTGAACTTGCGCATAGCCTGAATATGGGCGTACTGACTGAAATCAGTTCGGAGGAAGAGCGAGCCAGAGCGGTTGCACTAAAAGCTAAAGTTATTGGTATCAATAACCGTGATCTGAGAGATCTTTCTATCGATTTAAACCGTACCAAACAACTTGCGCCACAGTTACCGGAAGAAACCATTGTTATTAGCGAATCGGGTATCCACCAGCATCAACAAATTCGTGAGCTTAGCCATTATGCTAATGGCTTTCTCATTGGCAGTGCTTTGATGGCCCAATCCAATCTGGACTTAGCATTACGTCAACTGATTCTGGGTGAAAATAAAGTCTGTGGATTAACTCGCCCACAAGATGCAAAAGAGGCATTACAGGCAGGTGCTGTGTATGGTGGTTTGATATTTGCTGAACATTCACCACGTAAGATTGATATCCAACAGGCCCAACAAATTATCAATGCAGCAAATCTCAAATATGTCGGGGTATTTCAAAATCAATCATCGGCATTCATCAATCATACCGCCCGTGCCCTTTCTCTGGCTGCGGTGCAATTACATGGCGCCGAAGGCGAAGTTTATATTGCGGAATTACGAAAAACACTGCCTGAAAATTGTCAAATCTGGAAAGCAATTGATATGTCGAAAGATGAATTTCACACCAAAGCCGGAAATGTTGACCGTTATTTACTCGATAACGGCAAAGGTGGAACCGGCCAAAGTTTCGATTGGCAATTACTTGAAAAACAATCACTCGCCAACATCATGCTAGCCGGTGGATTAAATGAAGAAAATTGCCAACAAGCAGCAAAATATGGCTGTTGCGGACTTGATTTTAACTCTGGTGTCGAAAGCGCACCCGGCATCAAAAGCAGTCATAAATTAAATAAAGTGTTCCAGCTACTACGCTGTTACCAATAAACAACAATTTTCCGATTAATGACAATTTTCCAATTAATAACAATGGACAAATAGAATAATGAGTAAGCTTAACCCCTATTTTGGTGATTTCGGTGGACAATTTGTACCGCAGATCCTTATTCCAGCCCTTGAACAATTAGAAGCCGCATTTATTGCCGCTCAGCAAGATCCCGAATTCCAGCAAGAATTTCAAGATCTACTGAAAAATTATGCAGGCAGGCCAACGGCATTAACTTTATGCCGTAATCTGACGAAAGGCACCAAAACTCGCCTTTATCTGAAACGAGAAGATCTATTACACGGCGGTGCTCATAAAACCAATCAGGTACTTGGTCAGGCACTATTGGCAAAACGCATGGGCAAAAACGAAATTATTGCAGAAACCGGCGCGGGTCAACATGGTGTAGCAACCGCCCTCACCTGCGCACTTTTAAATATGAAATGCCGCATTTATATGGGCGCTAAAGATGTGGAGCGCCAATCCCCTAATGTTTTCCGCATGCGTCTGATGGGAGCCGAAGTTATTCCGGTTCACAGCGGCTCTGCCACCTTAAAAGATGCTTGCAATGAAGCGTTACGTGATTGGTCTGGTAGCTATGATAAAGCCCACTATTTATTAGGGACTGCCGCTGGACCACATCCTTATCCGACGATGGTCCGAGAGTTCCAGCGTATGATCGGCGAAGAAGCCAAATCCCAGATTCTGGCAAAAGAGGGACGTCTGCCCGATGCCGTGTTGGCCTGTGTTGGTGGAGGCTCCAATGCCATTGGCATGTTTGCCGAATTTATTCCTGAAACATCGGTCCGCCTGATTGGTATTGAACCTGCCGGGCACGGTATCGAAACCGGTAAACATGGCGCGCCACTGAAACATGGCAAATTGGGTATCTATTTTGGTATGAAATCGCCAATGATGCAGACAGATGAAGGCCAGATTGAAGAGTCTTATTCTATTTCCGCCGGTCTGGATTTCCCTTCCGTTGGCCCTCAACATGCCTATCTGAACAGCATTGGACGGGCTGACTATGTTTCCATCACCGATGATGAAGCATTAGAAGCATTCAAAGCCCTTTCCCGTGAGGAAGGCATTATTCCAGCCCTCGAATCCTCTCATGCGCTGGCTTATGCTTTGAAAATGATTCATCAAACTCCTGATAAAGAGCAATTACTGATCGTTAACCTATCCGGTCGCGGTGATAAAGACATATTTACTGTTCACGATATTTTAAAATCCAAGGGGGAAATCTAATGGAACGTTACGAGCAGCTATTTAAACAACTGGAAAACCGTAAACAAGGTGCTTTTGTCCCCTTTGTCACCCTAGGTGATCCAACCCCGGAATTATCATTGAAAATTATTGATGCACTGATTATCGGTGGTGCTGATGCTCTTGAGTTAAGTATTCCTTTTTCCGATCCGCTGGCTGACGGCCCGACAATTCAGAATGCTAATCTGCGTGCTTTCTCCTCAAATGTGACTCCCACGCTCTGTTTTGAACTATTAACAAAAATTCGGGCAAAATATCCTGATATTCCTATTGGTTTATTAATGTATGCCAATCTGGTTTTTCATCATGGAATAGATGAGTTCTACCGCCGTTGCAAAGATACGGATATCGATTCGGTATTAGTTGCAGATGTTCCCATGTCAGAATCACAGCCATTCCGTACCGCAGCCATGAAACATGGGATTGCCCCCATTTTTATTTGTCCCCCCGACGCGGAAGATGAACTATTACGCGAAATTGCTTCTTATGGCCGCGGATATACCTACTTATTATCAAGAGCAGGAGTGACCGGTATAGAAAGACGAGGTGAAAAACCGTTAAATCATCTAGTCAATAAACTACGGGAATATCATGCTGCACCACCGTTACAGGGATTTGGTATTTCAGAACCTAAGCAGGTAAAAGAAACATTAGCGAGTGGCGCAGCGGGAGCCATTTCAGGATCTGCCATCGTTAAAATTATTGAAGAAAACCTTTCTCAGCCAGAAATAATGCTGAAAAAACTGGCTGAATTTGTATCAAAAATGAAGTCTGCCACTCAACTTTAATACAAAAAATGGGGCAAAATCTGCCCCATTCTTTTATTAAAAGTGGTAACCAACCCCAAACATAAATACCCACGGATCAAGCCGGGTATCAATTTTATATTGCTGGTCACCTGCTTTAAATTTCACATCCGTTTCAATGTTTACCCACCACACAGAGGCGTTCAACATCCAATTCTGATCTAACTCATAATCCAGACCAACCTGCCCCGCAACACCCCAAGAATCTTTCAAGTCCAGACTATGTAAGTTATTATCTTTAACCGCCGAATTACCATTGAATTTTTCGTTAAAGAAAGTGGTATAGTTAAGACCAACACCAACATAAGGGCGGAAGCTACTTTCTTTAGAACCGAAATAGTATTGTGCCATTAATGTCGGCGGTAGATGTTTTACTTTAGCAATATCACCAACACCCGGTAAACTTACCCGATGCTGGAAGGGTGTCCCTGCCAGTAATTCAAAACCAATATTATCGGTAATCATATAACTGAAGGTTAAACCCATCTGGGTATTATTATCCGCACTAAGAGAACCCACCCCCAATACATTATCAGAACCCGTATTAGGTCTTACTGTTGCAGTACCTGTGCGGAAAATAAAATCACCTGCTTCATGAGCAAAAGCGAATGATGGTGCTAAAGTTGCCGCTGCTAATACAAATGCAGAAATTTTTTTCATTATTCATCCCATTCCTGTGATTTAAAGTCAATCAAAATATACTCATATATTAGAAATTATGATCTAAGACAGATCACATCTTTCAAAGAATTTCAGTAAAACCGCATATTTATAATATTATTATTTCAATTTGGAATTATTTTAAATTGATCCAAATCAAAGTTTATTTATTATTAATCAGTTGGAAATTTTTTGTTTATATACCCATTCAGATGTTTTATCTTTCCTCTTATTATATTTCCATTATGTTTTAATAAGGTTAATTTTATGTTTATTTTTATCTTAAAAATATAATGTGAAGAATTTTTTTCTGTCATCAACAATCACAGCTAACCATTAATTTATCCGCATCATCTCGTTTCTACTATCCACGTTTCCCCATAACAAGGTACAATCAGCCCCTATGCATTGTTGTTTAACCTGATAGGAGCTGTCTTCATGCCAATCACGGCGAATACCCTGTACCGTGACAGTTTTAACTTTTTCAAGAATCAACTGTTAAGTACCCTGACCCTGGCCGTTCTGGCGGCTCTGGTTACCACCTTATTGGGGCACCTGTTTATTCCTGACAGCGAACAGATGAAGTTGCTGACAGAAGCAGAATTCACGTTTGCCACCTCAGGCAAGGCCGGTATTCAGGAGCTGGTGTCTCAAATGACCCCAGAGCAACAGTCAATGATCATGCGTGCGGGAATCGGAACCATTTTCTCAAGTATGATTGGTAGCGTGCTACTGGTTGGTGGTGTATTGACGCTGGTTGCGGCGGTTTCAGCGGGAAATCGTATCTCTTCATTACAGGCAATTGGTTTATCAGCAAGCCAATTACCGAAACTGTTCCTGTTACTGCTTATCTGCACCCTGCTAATTCAACTTGGCTTGATGCTTATGTTGGTACCAGGCATTATTTTGTCTATCGCACTGGCTTTATCACCCGTGATTATGACTACCGAGCGTCGCGGCGTTTTTGCTTCTATGAAAATAAGCTGGAAACTGGCATTTGCCAATATTCGCTTGCTGGTTCCGGCAATTCTTTTATGGCTGACCGCTAAGCTCTTGCTGGCGTTTATTATTGACCGTCTAACATTCATTCACAGTGAGATGGCAGGCATCATTCTTGGTGTATTTAATAACCTCATCTCAGCCATTTTGCTAATTTACCTGTTCCGGTTGTATATGCTGATTACCTCTTCACAACAAAAATCAATATAAAATAGCGATTCAGATATACCTAATAGATTTCGAGTTGCAGCGCGGCGGCAAGTGAACGAATCCCCAGGAGCATAGATAACGATGTGACTGGGGTGAGTGAAAGCAGCCAACAAAGCAGCAGCTTGAAAGATGACGGGTATAAAACCCCATAGCAATAAAACTATGGGGCTGACCGTAAATATCTGAATGAGCATCGTCATTGCTATTGAGCTAAAATGCAAAAAATCCCCTGTTTTACAACAGGGAATTCTGTAGAAAAAAGAGCTAATTAAATATCAATTAGCAAATTTCGATTAGAATCGATAACCGACACCAACTACCCAAGTACCTACTTTGAAGTCATCCAGTTTTGAATATTCATAGGATGTATCAACAGTCCAATTTGGTACAGGGTTAAACTGTAATCCTACCCCATAACCAATAGATGTCTCACTTTTTCTACCTGAAAACTGTGGAACAGTACTTTTAATTCTGCCATGTGCAGCACCAACCATCCCGTATACACTAACATAGTCATTAAAACGATATGTAGGACCTGCCAGCAAAGAATAATAATCTATATCAACTTTGCCTACTTTCTGGCCGCCATTATAAAACTCATACCCCAAATAAGTATATGTAAGTGAGCTAATAACGCCCCAATTATTATCCAACTCGTAGCGATATTTTAAGTTGAGGCCCTTTGGATGGTCGTCAATCTTATAATCTTTAAACTTTACATGACTCTGAGCATAACCACCCGAAATCGTGCTTTCACCGGCAGTTGCCGCAAATGCGAATACAGATAAACCTGCTGCCACCACTGAAGCTACCAATGCTCTTTTCATTGAAAATCCCTAAATGTTGTATAAAATATAGAAAAGATTAATTATGAGACGCAATTATTTATCAGCAATCAATAGAAAACAATTTAATTCCATTTATTGTTAATTTTCCGTTTAACTAAATAAACTAGTGACGCTCCCGCCCTTATCATGAAAATCTTCCCACTGCAATCGACTGTTGTTCGTATTTATAGCTCTTTATTACTATTGGGATAAAAGCAAAAAAATTCCCTGTTTTACAACAGGGAATTTGTCTAGAAAACACAGTGATAACTAATAGAGGAATAATCTTCAAATTACATTAAGCTAAACATGGACTAGCAATTTCGACTACATAGATATATGAACACTGACCCAATGCAAATCTATAAATAAGATTTTCTAGCAAAGTAGTCACAAACATATATCCGGGTTCAATATTCCCTGATGAAAATCCATACTCTCTGCCCTCATTATTTCGACAACCTTTAAATAAACTATCTAACAAGCTAACAGAGATCCGGTTCTAACTGTCAGTACATCATTTATTATCTTCAGTCACTTAATGGGATTGTTCAAATCACAAAAGTTGGACTGAATTCCCTTTAAAGGAACGACTACACTGGAAACACTATTTAGAATCGATAACCCGCACCAACTACCCAAGTGCCTACTTTGAATTCATCCAGTTTTGAATATTCATAAGATGCATCAATAACCCAATTTGGCATAGGGTTAAACTGTAATCCTAGGCCATAAGCAACTGATGTCTTACTCCTTTTATAGTCAAAGTCATAGTCATAGGCAACGCCCAACGCAGAAGTTTTACCCTTTACCTTCCCATGTGCAGCACCAATCAGACCATATACACTCACGTACTCATTAAAGCGATATGTAGGGCCAACCATTAGAGAATAATAATCTAAATCACTAGTACCAACTTTTCCGCCATAATCGTAGAAATCATAACCCTGATGTGTCAGCGTGAATGAGCCAATAACACCAAAATTATTATCCAGCTCGTAGCGATATTTCAGGTTAAAGCCTTTGGGGTTTTCATCAAGCTTTTCACCATCAACCTTCACATGACTTTGAGCATAGCCACCAGAAATCGAACTTTCTCCAGCATTTGCTGCAAATGTGAATACAGATAAACCAACTGCCACTACTGAGGCTATCAATGCCTTTTTCATTGGAACGTCCTAATAGTTATTGTACAAATAATAATGATTTTGCTTTGCTAAAATATACTTATCGAAAAACAAAATGTAACGTGGTATTAAATACTTAATACTTCAATCATATTGTTTTTTAACAGGAAATCTTAAGGAAAAATCGATATTCAGGATCTGATATCTCAGATAATAGAAGAGCAACGGTCAATAATCATACTCGTAAAATTAAGAACTATTTTTTCAAAAATAATTTCATCAATGACTCTATTCTTTAATGTAATTAGAGTACCATTCGGGCTTACTTTTAATCATGCGTACCGCAAAATAGAGATCGGGCACTACAATTAGATCGTCATCACTACTTCGCAGTTTATTCTGCTTTATCCAACGGGTAAGTTCTGTCCGGCGCCCGGCGAGCACCAATGTGATATCTCTTACTTTCAATTCACTAATCAACTCATCAATAGCAGCAAATACACTGACATCATCATGGGTAAAACTAACAGCCGCATCGACAACCAGCCAACCCGGACGTTTTTGCGTTTTGTTAGCTTTTTGAATTCTGTCAACATGCTGTAGTACCCGCTTTTTAAAATAGCTGACATTGAAATAAGTCAATGGTGAATTAAATCGATACATCATCACACCATCTATTGGTTTAATATCATTGCCATGATTAATTGAATGAATCATTCCTTGGTCATTTACCCCCAAAAGCTGATCTGTCGGGCGGAATATAATGCGCAAAAACTGTAATAAACCAAGCAGAACAGCGAAACCAACACCGTTAATCAAACCAACCACCAGCACGGCAACCAATGTAAACAGTGATAAAGTAAATGCCTGATGATTTCGTTTCCTCAGTGACCAAATTCGCCATAAATCCAACAGTGATGATGCCGAATAAATCAGCACTACACCAAGAGATGACAACGGGATATAAGCCAGGAAACGGGTCATAAATAACAAAACCAGCAAAATAATAGTCGCTGCGATAACAGAGACCAATTGCGTTTTCCCACCAATCGCGTCATTAACCGCAGTACGACTGCTGGCAGCACTGACAGCAAATCCTTGTGATAAAGCAGAAGCAATGTTCGCAATACCTAAGGCCCTAAGTTCACAATCTGCATCAATCTGATAACCGTTTTTACTGGCAAAGCTACGGGCTGTCATCATAAAACTGACAAAACTGATAACAGCAAGGTTCAAAGATGGGATAACTAGCTCACGCATAATACCTGGCTGGAAATCGGGCATTGGCACAACAGGTAATCCCCCGCCGCTGACACTGCCAACAATCTGAATGCCATATTTTTCCAGATCAAATTGCCAGCTTACATAAGTCGCTAATACCATTGCCAACAAAGGCCCCGGCCAAGTCGGACGCAAGAAACGCACAGTGAGCAAAATCAATACCGTAGCAACAGACATTGCCAGCGTCGGTAAATGTGTACTCATGAGCTTGGCAGGTAATGCGATCACTCGTTCAATCAATCCCTCCTGCACGCCAGCAAAACCAAAGATTTTAGCTAGCTGATCGACAATGATTGTCAATGCAACACCGTTCATTAATCCTTTCAGGATCGGTTTGGAAAGAAAATCAGCAAAAGCACCTAATCGAAAGTGACTGGCGAGAACACACCATATCCCGGTCATTAAAGTCATTACGATCGTAAGCTGCCAGCGTACATCTTCATTATCAAAAACCAATGGCGCGACAGCCGCTGCAATAACGGCACACGTTGCGGCATCTGGCCCGACAATCAACTGTCTTGAAGTACCAAATAGTGCATAAGCGAACATGGGTAAAATACATGCATAAAGACCGATAATTGCACTTATTCCCATCAATTCGGCGTAAGCAATAGCAACTGGCAGAGCAACTGCGGCGACAGAAAGCCCGGCTCTTAAATCATGATTCAACCATTCCTTGCGATAATGAGAAAAATTGTCCAACCCTGGCATCCAACGCTGTAGTTTTTTCCACTGCATCTGGTTTATGCCCTCTTATTTTTCAACGGGTTTTGGCTATAATGCTGTGTTATATGTTCACTGACAACAGGAAGTTAATTACATCGCTCTTTATGGTAAAATTGTGCGAAACAGATCGATAAAAATCTTTATTTATCGATAAATAAAGCCATACTGTTGCCGCTTAGTATATTCAACCACCAAAATCGGATAGAGTCAGCTGCCGGAATTACAATAGGTTCAAACTATGAAACAACTTTTAGACTTTCTACCTTTAGTCGTCTTTTTTGTCGTATACAAAATGTATGACATTTTCTACGCTTCCGGGGCACTGATCGCCGCCACCGGTTTAGCTGTCGCTATAACTTATTTCATCTACCGGAAAGTAGAGAAAGCCTCCCTGATCACTTTTATCATGGTTGCGGTTTTCGGTACTTTAACTTTAGCTTTTCACAGTGATCTATTTATCAAATGGAAAGTGACCGCAATCTATGCCTTATTCGCATTAGCCTTGCTAGGCAGCCAATGGTTTATGAAGAAACCACTGATTCAGAAAATGCTAGGAAAAGAGTTAGTTTTACCCGATCTTGTCTGGAATAAACTCAATACGGCATGGGCTCTGTTTTTTATTGCCTGTGCACTGGCTAATATTTATGTGGCATTTTGGTTACCACAAGATGTCTGGGTTAACTTTAAAGTATTTGGTCTGACTGCCCTGACTCTGGTTTTCACCGTGCTCAGTGTAGTATATATTTACCGTCACCTGCCACGCGAACAGAAGTAACCCTATTCACATGGATATCTGCCTGCTATCGTCTGTAGGCAGGTATTGTTTTTTCATCAAATAAAGTAAAGTTTTCAATGACACAACAACAATTACCTAACGGAGAGTTAGTCCTCCGCACACTGGCTATGCCCGCTGATACCAACGCCAACGGAGATATTTTTGGTGGATGGTTAATGTCACAAATGGATATTGGTGGTGCAATTCTGGCAAAAGAAATCGCGGAAGGCCGTGTTGTCACTGTCAAAGTAGATGGTATTACTTTCCTGAAACCCGTTGCCGTTGGTGATGTCGTCTGCTGCTATGCACATTGTCTCAAAACCGGTAACAGCTCGATTACCATCAACATCGAAGTCTGGGTGAAGAAAGTCGCTTCTGATCCTGTCGGTCAACGCTATCGTGCAACCGAAGCAGTATTCACTTATGTTGCGGTTAATGAAGATAATACCTCACGTCGGTTACCAGAAGGTAAAACCCACTTTCAACTCGCTAGCAGCACTAGCGAATAAGCCTAATTATTAATGGCTAATGGAAAAAGGAGCGTGTTAATAATGCTCCTTTTTTATTTGCATTTCCCCGACAATCAGGATTGAGATATACCCGTAATTTTAAATTCAACGGTTGTGATATAACCAATCGCGGGTATTTTTTCAAAGCGCCATTTTCTCATCGCTTTTTTCACCTCCCTTTCAAAAACATTGGGTGGATTAGCGCCAATCACTTCTACATTTTTTACCCGTCCGTCTTCATCAATATCATATTTGACTTTCACATAACCTTCGGTACCCAATGCCGAAGCTCTGGATGGGTAGACTGGTAACGCTTTACTTAATGCTCTTGGCCCATTCTGCGGTTTAACCACGGGTTTATTCTGATTATTATCAGTACGGTTAGCCAATGCATTCTGATTAAACAACGGCTTTTCCGGTTGTTCAGCTCTCTTTTCAACGGGTTCAGATTGCTTTTTAACAATTTTCTTCTTCACTTCCGGTTTTGGCTTCTTCACCTCTGGTTTTGGAATTACCGGCTCCGGAACAGGTTCCGGCTCTTCTGGCTCTGACTCAGGTTCAGGCGCTGCCGGCTCTGAAACAGGCACTTCTTCGGCAGCTAACTGAATCATAGCAACAGACATAAGTGCAGCATCAGGCTGCTTTTCCGGTATTGCAGAACAAAAAAGCGCGGCAGCAACAGAAACGTGTAAACAAACTGACAACAATATTGGCCAATGTATCCAGCGCATAAGGGAATTCTTGATTAGCAGCATAATATTCAATCCTCGAATGACTGCTAGTGTAAATGCAAATAGCAATCATATTCAATAAAGATTGTAGGCGAGCGTGAATATAAGGCCAAAAATATTATTTTTTCAATGTATCCATTCGCCATGCTGAACAAACAATAAAGCTCGACGCTGTTTATAACCATTTAATTTACGCAGTGAATAAATACGCAAATTGCGTCTTGATTGCCCTTCCAGCCAACGGCGACGGCGGTTGAGATTCTGGCGTAACATCCGCCACCGCCCTACTTCATTCCGACTACGTTTCATAAAAATCTACCTATAAAAACATCACGCTCATTATAAGCCTTTAAAAAAGATATCCAAGGCGTATCCGGATAGTACTTTTTGTATCAATAATGCGAAATGACCAATATCAAGTATGATGCTTGCAGTATATTTGCCGATTTTTTGGTAAATTCATCGGGTTAATTAGATCGTTATATCCCGAGTCTTGAGGAAACCGTGTTAAACGCCACCAACAGATGTCTGAACAAAACAGGATTGATTGCCGAATATGACAACCTTTTATTCCGTCCTAAGTTGGCTTGCTATTTTCTTTTATTGGCTGATTGTTGCCAGTATCACCTTACGCATTCTGATAAAACGCCGGCCTGTAACTTCCGCTATGACCTGGCTGCTGATTATTTATATCCTACCCTTAGTTGGAATCATCGCTTACCTGTCATTTGGTGAGCTGCATTTGGGGAAACGCAGAGTTGAACAAGCAAAAGCCATGTGGCCTTCAACAACCGTATGGCTCGAAGAATTGCGCAAATCTCGTCATATCTTCGCTACGGAAAATAGCGAAGTCGCGACACCGCTATTCCAGCTTTGCGAACGACGGCAAGGGCTTGCGGGCGTTAAAGGTAATAAGATCCAACTACTGACAACCTATGACCATTCACTAAAAACCATTATCAAAGATATTGAGAATGCCAAGCACAGCATTGATATGGTGTTTTACATCTGGCAAGCCGGCGGCTTAGTTGAACAAGTGACTGATGCTCTTATGGCCGCCGCACACCGAGGAGTTAGATGCCGTATTATGGTGGATTCAGCAGGTAGCTGGTTATATTGCCGTAGCCAATACCCGGATATCATGCGCCAGGCGGGAATTGAATTTGTTGAAGCTTTGCGGGTCAATATATTCCGTTTATTTCTACGCCGAATGGATCTGCGCCAGCATCGTAAAATTATCTTGATAGACGATTATATTTCTTATGCCGGCAGTATGAATATGGTCGATCCACGCTTCTTTAAACAAGATGCCGGTGTTGGGCAATGGATTGACATCATGGTACGAATGGAAGGGCCGGTTACCACAACCATGGGGGTTATTTACGCTTGTGACTGGGAAATGGAAACAGGTCAACGTATCTTTCCGCCATCACCAGATAACAATATCATGCCATTTGAACAGGCCAGCGGGCACACAACTCAGGTTATTGCATCCGGCCCCGGATTCCCTGAGGAATTGATCCAACAATCTTTAATGACGGCTATTTTCTCTGCCCGTAAACAACTGATTTTAACTACCCCTTATTTTGTTCCCAGTGATGACCTGACAAATGCGATTTGCACCGCAGCTTTACGAGGGGTTGAAGTTATTATTATCGTTCCACGCAGAAATAATTTCTTCCTGGTTCGTTGGGCAAGCCGGGCATTTTTTGCTGAACTATTAAATGCCGGTGTTAAGATTTATCAGTTTGAAGATGGATTGCTACATACCAAAAGCGTTTTAGTTGATGGCCAACTCAGCATGGTGGGGTCAGTTAATCTCGATATGCGTAGCCTGTGGCTGAATTTCGAAATTACCGTGGTTATTGATGATGAAAACTTTGGTAATGATCTGACGCTGGTGCAATACGATTATATAGCCCATTCTACATTGCTGGAAACCAATGAGTGGGAACAACGCCCTTTGTGGCATCGGATTATTGAGCGTATTTGTTACTTCTTTAGCCCGCTACTGTGACCAATCCCCTCGTCTTGTAAAGACGGGGGTACCAATCAATGCTTCATCATGCTTTAATTCACTCACCATGACCCACGAATAAATCAATATGGACAACAGATCTCCACAAGCTATGGATTTAGACCTCAATAACCGAATGACAGAAGATGAAACCCTTGAGAAAGCCTATGACATCTTTCTCGAACGGGCTTCGTTCAACCTTGATCCCGCTGATATTCTGCTATTTAGCCTGCAATTCGAAATACGTGGCGGCGCAGAATTACTGCCCCCTTCTGATGAGTGGCTTGAACACGTGGATTTCAATCCACATCCTGATTTCTTTGCCGAAGTCATTATCGGGCTAGCAGAATCTGAAGATGCTGAGATCAACGATGTTTTTGCCCGCATCCTTATTTGCCGAGAAAAATCTCACCCGATTTACCATATTTTGTGGAAAGATTGAAAAATTAAAGTCAGTGATTTTGATCTGTCCTTTTGTTCTTCAAAGAGTGAGAGCTACCCGTTTTAATGCAGAGCTGAATCCTGATATAAAACCCAAAAAGTAACTCTCACATTTAATGTCTTACAAAGTTCCTCAATAACTACAATGGATCAACCTTCAAACAAGACACGGCATGACGGAAACTCCCCTCCATCAAGGGCCGGGTTTTAGCACATTCAGGATCTGCCATTGGGCAACGAGTACGGAAAACACATCCTGATGGCGGGTTGATAGGTGACGGTAATTCACCTTCCAGCAATTCAATGTGTTTATTTCGTTCTTTATCCGGATCAGGCACCGGCACTGCCGACATCAACGCCTTGGTATAAGGGTGCTGTGGATTATGATAAACCTCATCATAAGTACCCAATTCCACCGCATGCCCAAGATACATCACCAATACACGGTCAGATATATGCTTAACCACGGCAAGATCATGGGCGATGAAAATTAGCGACAGCCCCATTTCCCGTTGTAATTCCTGCAACAGGTTTACGACCTGAGCCTGAATGGAGACATCAAGTGCAGATACCGGTTCATCACAAATCACCAACTTAGGTTCAAGAATAAGCGCACGGGCAATCCCGATACGTTGACATTGACCGCCAGAGAATTCGTGCGGGTAACGGTTAATTAGATTCGGCAATAACCCAACCTTCATCATCATCGCTTTTACCCGCTCTTTAATTTCCAGCTCTTTCATCTTAGGATAATAAGTGCGCAGTGGTTCAGCAATAATATCGCCAATCGTCATTCGCGGGTTTAAGGATGCTAATGGGTCTTGGAATATCATCTGAATATCACTGCGAATATCCCGCCACTGCTTATCATTCATATCCAGCAGGCTTTTTCCCAACCAAGTTACCGAGCCACCGGAAGACTTGACCAATCCGATAATTGCGCGGGCAAAAGTCGATTTACCGCAACCAGATTCGCCAACCACACCAAGAGTTTCCCCTTCGTACAACCTCAATGTGACGCCATCAACCGCTTTCAGAGTTTTTGCTGGTTGCCAAAACCATTGTGTGCCATCTTTGATATCAAAGTGGACTTTCAGATCAACGACTTCCAGCAGCACGCGTCTTTCTTCAATCGGATTCATACCAATTCTCCCGGTGCTTTAAAACAAGCTCGCAAACGCCCATTGCCAAATGCCTCTAACTTTGGTTCACAATCTACACAATGGCCTATTGCAAACTGACAACGTGGCTGGAACGGGCACCCTTTCGGCAACCGTAATAAATTAGGCGGATTCCCCGGGATTGTTGTCAATAACTCTTCATCACCATCAAGACGGGGAACAGCACTAAGAAGACCAATAGAATAAGGATGCGTTGGTTGATAAAACACTTCGCGGGCCGTGCCATATTCCATTGTTCTTCCCGCGTACATCACCAGTACTTTGTCACAAACACCGGCAATCACTCCCAAATCGTGAGTAATCATAATTATCGCGGTATTAAACTCCTGTTTCAGTTCATTCAGCAGAATCATAATCTGTGCCTGAACCGTAACATCAAGTGCAGTTGTCGGCTCGTCAGCAATCAGCAATTTTGGCCGGCATAACAATGCCATTGCGATCATTACGCGCTGACGCATCCCACCAGAAAATTCATGAGGATACATCCGCATTCGCTTAAGTGCTTCTGGCATTTTGACGGCATCCAGCATCCGAATCGATTCAAGGTATGCTTCACTTTTACTCATACGTTTATGCAGCATTAATACTTCTGTGAGCTGGTCACCAATACGCATATAAGGATTGAGAGAGGTCATTGGGTCCTGAAATATCATTGATATTTCTTCCGCTCTCATACGGTTAAGTTCTTTCTCTTGCAAGTTAAGAATTTCCCTGCCATTAAAAATAGCAGAGCCGCCAATCGTGCCGTTTCTGGCAAGCAATCCCATCAGAGCAAAAGCAGTTTGTGATTTTCCAGAGCCAGATTCACCGACGATTCCCAGAGTTTCCCCTGCCCGTAAATCAAAATTCAGCTTGTTCACCGCGGTAACGTCCCCATCCGGGGTACTAAAAGTCACGTTCAAATCGTTAACAATTAACAACGGCTCAGAACTTTTCTGGTTTTTAACGCTGTTCATGTTACCTCCTTAACGATCTTTCGGATCGAGGGCATCACGCAAGCCATCGCCGATAAAGTTAAAACAAAACAGTGTCACCACCAGAAAACCGGCAGGAAACATCAGCAACCACGGGGAAACTTCCATCGAATTCGCACCATCACTCAACAACGCTCCCCAACTGCTTAATGGCTCCTGCGTTCCCAATCCCAGAAAGCTAAGAAATGATTCAAACAGAATCATACTTGGGACTAATAAAGATGCATAAACCACCACCACACCCAATACATTAGGGACAATGTGGCGTAACACGATGTAACGGGTTGACACCCCACACACCAGCGCCGCTTCAATAAATTCCTTACGTCTCAAGCTCAGTGTCTGACCACGGACAATACGCGCCATATCCAGCCATGACACCATGCCAATCGCAACAAATATCAGCAAAATATTCTGTCCAAAAACGGTCACCAGCAGGATCACAAAGAACATGAATGGGAATGAATTCAGAATTTCCAACAAGCGCATCATCACTGAGTCTATTTTTCCACCCAGATAACCGGATAATGACCCATACAAAGTTCCAACGACTACTGCAACTAA
This sequence comes from Photorhabdus antumapuensis, assembly GCF_020387775.1. Lineage (NCBI taxonomy): Bacteria > Pseudomonadati > Pseudomonadota > Gammaproteobacteria > Enterobacterales > Morganellaceae > Photorhabdus > Photorhabdus antumapuensis. The sequence goes on along the minus strand of NZ_JAHZMK010000036.1, from coordinate 31,730 downwards.
GGCTGCGGCAATCCCAACCATCAATGAAATACGCCCACCAATAGCAACACGTACCAGTAAATCACGGCCAGAGGAATCGGTACCGAAATAGTGACCTGATTCAAAATCAGGTGACATAGACATCATAGCCCAGTCAGTATCATCGTAAGTAAACTGGGCCAGCATCGGTGCCAGGATCACAAACAAAGTAATCAAAGATAACAAGCACAAACTGGCAATCGCTGCCCGGTTGTGAATAAAACGACGTCGTGCATCCTGCCACAAACTGCGGCCTTCAATTTCCAGTTGCTCAGAGAAATTTTCCAGAGCTTCGCTGTTTTGTTTATTGACTATCATTGCGCGCTCCAATCTTAATAACGTATCTTCGGATCGATGACGGCATACAACACATCAACAATCGCATTGAACAGAATAGTCAGGCCACCAACCAAAATAGTCAGGCTTAATACCAATGAATAGTCACGGTTCAACGCCCCATTAACAAATAACTGCCCTATTCCCGGTAAACCAAAGATTGTTTCAATCACCATTGAACCGGTGATGATACCGACAAAAGCAGGCGCCATATAAGAGATGACCGGCAGCAAAGCGGGTTTTAAGGCATGACGGAATATAATGATACGTAATGGCAACCCTTTAGCACGTGCAGTACGGATAAAATTAGAGTGCAGCACTTCTATCATCGAACCCCGGGTGATACGCGAGATACTGGCGATATAGGCCAAAGACAGTGCTATCATGGGTAAGATCATAAATTTTGTCGCCCCGCCATTCCAGCCCCCTCCCGGCAGCCATTTAAGATGAATAGCGAACACCAGCACCAATAGCGGTGCCACAACAAAGCTTGGGATAACAACCCCCGTCATGGCGAACCCCATAACCGTATAATCCCACTTTGTGTTCTGATTAAGTGCAGCAATAACCCCGGCGCTGATCCCCAAGATAACCGCCATAATAAATGCTGACGCACCCAATTTAGCCGACACCGGAAATGCCGTTGCGACCAGATCATTAACTGTGTAGTCCTTATATTTAAAAGAAGGCCCAAAATCCCCTTTGGAAAGCTGGATTAAGTAATCAAAATATTGTTTATACATGGGGTCATTCAGATGATATTTCGCTTCAATATTTGCCATAACTTCTGGTGGCAATTTCCGTTCACCGGTAAATGGGCTGCCTGGCGCCAGCCGCATCATGAAAAACGAAATAGTGATGAGAATAAAAAGTGTCGGGATCGCCTCTAAACAACGGCGTAGAATAAACTTAAGCATTGCCCGTTCCTATGTGTTGGCCCTTAACCCTGGCCTTAAAATAATTTGATACTAAAGCAGCCCTTTCCGGGCTGCTTTACAACGATTAGTGTTTGATAATATAAAAATCTTTGGTGTGTAAATTATCCAAAGGATCTTTCCCTGTATAGCCACCAACATAGGGCTTCACTAACCGGGTATTCACATAGTAATAAAGGGGGACAATAGCCGAATCTTTATCTAACTGCGCTTCTGCTTTTTGATAAACAGCCGCACGCTCATCATCTGTTTTTACTTGTAGAGATTCTTTCACCAGTTTATCGAACTCTTCACTCTTATAATGAGCCGTGTTATTACTACTATAAGAAAGCATTGAATTCAGGAATGAAGAAGGTTCGTTGTAATCGGCACACCAGCCAGCACGGGCTACGTCATAATTACCCTGATGTCGAGTATCCAGGAAAGTTTTCCACTCCTGGTTTTCCAAACGGACATCAGCACCTAAATTTTTCTTCCAAACAGAAAATACCGCGATCGCAATTTTTTTATGCAGATCGGAGGTATTGTAAAGCAAGTTAAATTTCAATGGATTATCTTTAGTATAACCCGCTTCGGCCAGTAATTTTTTGGCTTCCTGGTTACGTTTTTCCTGGTTCCAATCAGTAAACCATGCTGGTTTTATTTCTTTAAAACCATCAGTAAACGGCGGTGTAAAACCGTAAGCAGGGATATCACCCTGTGCTTTTACTTTATTGGTCACAATGTCTTGGTCCATCGCCAACTTCAATGCAGTACGGACGCGAGGATCATTAAATGGCGGCTTTTCGTTATTAATTTCGTAATAATAAGTACATAGATGTGGGTTAATATGCAGCTCGTTAGGGATCTCTTTTTTCAGTTTCTGGAATAACTCAATCGGCAAATTGGTATAAGTCATATCAATTTCACCGCTGCGATAACGGTTTACATCTGTTACTTCTGAGGAAATTGGCAGGAAAGTGACCTGATCAATAACCGTATTTTTGTTATCCCAATATGTCGAGCTACGTTCCATCACAATACGTTCGTTGACCACCCAGTTTTTCAGTTTGAAAGCACCATTACCGACAAAATTCTGTGGCTGAGTCCATTTCTCACCATACTTTTCTACCGTAGCTTTATGAACCGGCGACATTGAAGAGTGAGCCAAAAGTCTTGGTAGATAAGGAACCGCTTCGCTCAATGTAAGCTGCAATGTATAGTCATCCAGCGCCTTTACACCCAAAGTATCTGGTTTCTTTTTACCACCGATGATGTCATCAATATTGGTGATATGGGCATACTGGAGGTAACTTTCATAGGGAGAAGCAGTATTAGGATCAGCCAGACGCTGCCAACTGTAAACAAAATCATGCGCAGTGACAGGATCACCATTAGACCACTTAGCATCTTTACGTATATGGAATGTCCAGACGGTGAAGTCTTTATTTTCCCAACGGGTCGCAGAACCTGGCAAAATTTCGCCATTCGGACCAACGATGACGACACCTTCAAACAAATCACGTGCCAAATGTGATTCTGGCACGCCTTCAATCTTATGCGGGTCCAGCGATTGTGGTTCAGAGCCGTTATTACGGACTAAAACCTGTTTATCAGCTAATTGAACACCATCAGGCACTTTTGCAGCCAAGACCTGACTTGCCATTACCATACTCAGTGCAGCGCTGATGCTGACAGTAAGTAGTCTCTTTTTCGTTGTGTTTATCATCTTTTTCTACTCCAATTTTATACCGTCAAATTCGTTATCAACCGACGGCCCAGAAATAAGGGGTGGATTACCACCTGCATACAAAAGGAACGATTTTGTTTGCAGGGTCTCAGTAACTCTTTCGAATAAAGCGACTGTCTAATTTTTTATCATATACAGTCGCTTAATATCCATATAATCCAATGGGTCTTTCCCTGAAAACCCTCCCACTGATGGGCTAACAAGCCGTACACTCACCCGGTAATAAACGGGAATCAGCACCGAGTCTTTATCCAGTTGCAACTCGGCTTGTTGGTATAATTTCTTACGCGCGGCCGCATTTTTAGCGACTAACGCCTGCTCCAGATAGCTATCGAAGTTTTTATTCTGGTAGAAAGTCGTGTTATTACTGCTATGAGAAAGCAACATATTTAAAAACGCAGTAGGTTCATTGTAATCCGCGCACCAAGTTGCTCTGGTCACCTCATAATTCCCTTGATGACGACTTTCGAGAGAGGTTTTCCATTCCTGATTCTGTAAAATCACATCGGCTCCCAGATTCTTTTTCCACATGGAAGCGGCGGCAATAGCTTGCTGTTTATTTTGATCAGATGTGTTGTACAGCAATGTGAACTTCAGTGGATTCGCCTGATTAAAACCCGCCTGCGCCAGTAATTCTCTGGCACGCTTATTGCGCTGTTCCTGTGTCCAGCCAGCCCACTCAGGTTTAGCAAAATCACCACCTCCGATAAACGTTGGCGTAAAACCATAGGCCGGTACTTGCCCCTGCCCCATAATTTTCCCCGCAATAATATCTCTGTCGAGAGTTAACTTGACAGCCTCACGGACTCTTACATCAGTAAACGGGGGTTTATTATTGTTAATTTCGTAATAGAACGTACAGAGATAAGGGCTGACGCGCATCTGATCAGGGATCTCTTTTTTCATTTTCCGATACAGATCCGGAGGGATAGCACTATTGGTGATATTTATTTCCCCACTACGGTAGCGGTTAACACCGCTGGTTTCGGATTGAAGGGGTAAAAGCGTTGCTTGCTCAATAATTGTTTTGCCGCTATTCCAGTATTGTGGATTACGTTCAATCACAATCCGCTCATTCACCACCCACTCTTTCAACAAATACGCCCCATTACCCACATAATTTTCTGGCAGCGTCCATTTATTACCCAATTTTTCGACCAAATCCTTTTTCACTGGTTTCATTGCCGTATGACTGAGCATATTGACGAAATAAGGCACGGGATGTGTCAGAGTCACCTGCAAACGATGATCATCCAGCGCTTTAACCCCCAACTGGTCAGGTGATTTTTTACCTTTCAGAACATCATCAATGTTTTCAACATAAGCATATTGAAGATAGCTGGCATAAGGTGAACCCACATGTGGATCAGACAAACGTTGCCAGCTATACACAAAATCATGTGCAGTGACGGGTGTTCCATCACTCCATTTAGCATTATCACGCAGATAAAAAGTCCATACCTTGTAATCCTGATTTTCCCAATGGGTCGCAACGCCTGGCACAACCTCTCCCTCGGAGCCTGTACTCACCAACCCTTCCAGGAGATTAAGAATAATGTTGGATTCTGGTACACCTTCGACTTTATGTGGATCAAGCGAAGCAACTTCTGCGCCATTATTAATAATAATCTGCTGTTTATCCGCAAGTTTTACACCATCTGGAAGTTCAGCGGCAGACACGGCTGTAACAGGAAACGCTGATAATAAAAATATACAGGAAATAAACTTATGTAATTTTAATTGTTTGATCTTCATTTTTTACCTCCAGTTTGATGGACCAGTTCATTCCACATATCCAATCAAGTCCGGTATCTTCACATTATTTAGCCCAAAGTAACGGATTAAATATTAAAGGCAACTTATCATATCAATTGTTAAAATATCGCTCTCATATTGCAAAAATCATCCTTACAAACAACTTAGTACGACTTATTACATTAATTGATAAAATATCCCAAAATTTATTATAAGCAATTGATACATATAGCATTATCAACTTAAAACTTCACTAAAATAGTAAACAAAGCTAGACCAAAGATGAAAATAAACATAATTTTAACAAATTGCAATCAATGCAAATTAAAAACCTACATTCATCACAAAACAGTGGTGGAAGCAACCAGTTACACATTGAACTAACAGGAAAGAATAATTTAGAAAAATATTGGGTTATTTGTATAAAATTCAGGAAGTACCGGTAAAAGAAGTGAGAAAAGCCTATGAAATAGGCTTTATAATAAAAATGATAAGAATATTATAATTTGTAGTTTCACTTGAAAGAAAGCTAACACCTTTTATCGTAAATCATATCAAAGCAACCCTGGGAATAGCGCTCTGATCCCTGTCACAATCAGTTCAATTCCCAAAGACATCAATAGCAGTCCCATAATTCGGGTGATAACGTTAATACCTGTTTGCCCAAGATATTTGACGACTAAAGGTGCAGCTCGAAATAATAACCAACAGCAAAAAGCAAACAACGCGCTGGTAAGCACCAACCCAATAAAATTCTGCCATCCCTGATAACGAGAACTCCAGACAATACAAGAACTGATTGCACCGGGACCTGCCATTAACGGCAATGCCAGCGGCACAACACCAACACTTTCTCTAATGGCTGTTTCTGATTTTTCCTGCTTATTCTGTTTATCCTCTCCAAGTTTACCGTTAATCATCGACATCGCGATGGTCACAACCAAAATCCCACCGGCAATACGAAAAGAATCAATGGAAATGCCAAACATACGCAGTATCGAGTCACCTAACAGCAAAGATGTCCATAAAATGATGGCAACAGAAATATTGGCAATAAAGTTAGTTCTATTACGAACCGATTGAGCTTGGTAATGAGTCATACTGATAAAAACTGGCAAAATACCAACAGGATTGACCAGTGCAAACAGCCCAACAAAAAACTTAATGTAACCAGGCAGATCCAGCAGTAAGTCACCCACAAAAAACCTCTATTGAGTCACGCTGTGTTATTAAAAATATTCTCATGATCGCTCTCCCTAAAATAATAGAAAACTTAATTTTTTCTTCACTTTATACTGGCAAAGTTCGATTTTCCATCGACCACAACGCATTTTTTAATTTAAAATATCTTATATAACAAGTTGTTAACCCGATATTTCCATTAGATTAAAAATTCAACCTCTTAACGCTATTTACAGCCCAATCAATAATAATTATCACTGACCCAAGCTGAAAGGAGTCAGCTTTGGAATTTATGTGATTAAGATCAATATATATTTAATACCAAATGATAACCTGTAGTTACCAAAAAATCACCAAGCTAAATAGTCTAAAAAATACTTATTCATTGATATTAAAAGATTTTTAATATTTTTCAGGAGTACTTCTTTATGACTGTAACTCATGTTACTGAACTGAACGAACTGGTTGCCAGGGTAAAAAAAGCACAACGTGAATTTGCTAATTTTTCTCAGGAGCAAGTTGACAAAATCTTCCGCGCCGCGGCCCTTGCAGCGGCAGATGCACGTATCCCTTTAGCAAAATTAGCCGTAGCAGAATCCGGTATGGGCATTGTCGAAGACAAAGTAATCAAAAACCACTTTGCTTCCGAATATATCTATAACGCTTATAAAGATGATAAAACCTGCGGCATTTTGTCTGAAGACAAAACATTCGGCACCATCACTATCGCTGAGCCTATTGGCTTAATCTGCGGTATCGTGCCAACCACCAACCCAACATCTACCGCTATTTTCAAGGCCCTCATCAGCCTAAAAACCCGTAACGGCATTATTCTCTCACCCCACCCACGCGCCAAAAAAGCAACAACCAAAGCAGCAGAATTGGTTCTGAGGGCTGCGGTCGCGGCTGGTGCGCCAAAAGATATTATTGGCTGGATTGATGAACCCTCCGTTGAGCTTTCCAATGCATTGATGCACCACCAGGACATCAATCTAATCCTGGCGACCGGTGGTCCAGGTATGGTAAAAGCGGCATACAGCTCTGGTAAGCCCGCAATCGGCGTCGGTGCCGGTAACACCCCGGTTGTCATTGATGAATCAGCTGATATTAAACGTGCTGTTGCATCTATTCTGATGTCCAAAACCTTTGACAACGGCGTCATCTGCGCTTCAGAACAATCCGTTATCGTGGTGGATGCCGTTTATGATCAGGTGCGTAAACGTTTCTTTACTCATGGCGGTTATCTGTTACAAGGCAAGGAACTGAAAGCTGTTCAAGATATCATTCTGAAAAACGGCAGTCTAAATGCAGAAATTGTTGGTCAATCTGCAACAAAAATTGCTGAAATGGCAGGCATTAATGTTCCTGAAAGGACCAAAATCTTGATTGGAGAAGTGAGTTTGATTGATGAAGCAGAACCCTTTGCTCACGAAAAACTGTCTCCATTGCTCGCTATGTATCGTGGTAATAGCTTTGAAGATGCCGTAGAAAAGGCAGAAAAATTGGTTGAAATGGGCGGAATTGGTCACACTTCCTGCTTGTATACCGATCAGGACAATCAAGCGGCACGAATCAAGTATTTCGGCGATAAAATGAAAACAGCCCGTATTCTAGTGAATACCCCTGCTTCTCAGGGCGGTATCGGTGATCTCTACAACTTCAAACTTGCTCCATCTCTGACACTAGGTTGCGGCTCTTGGGGAGGAAACTCCATCTCTGAAAATGTAGGGCCCAAACATCTCATCAATACCAAAACCGTGGCGAAAAGAGCAGAAAATATGCTGTGGCATAAACTTCCGAAATCAATTTACTTCCGTCGCGGCTCCCTGCCTGTGGCGTTAGCAGAAGTTGCAACCGATGGTGCAAAACGCGCTTTTATCGTAACAGATCGGTTCTTATTTAATCATGGTTATGCTGATCAAGTCACTGATGTGCTGAAATCCCACGGGATAGAAACAGAAGTTTTCTTTGAAGTTGAAGCAGACCCCACCCTAAGCACTGTTCGTAAGGGTGCGGAACAAATGCACTCATTCAAACCGGACATCATTATTGCCCTAGGGGGAGGCTCCCCAATGGATGCGGCCAAAATTATGTGGGTGATGTATGAACACCCTGAAACTCATTTCGAAGAGCTAGCTCTACGGTTTATGGATATCCGTAAACGCATCTATAGATTCCCCAAAATGGGGGTTAAAGCGAAAATGGTAGCCATTACCACAACTTCCGGTACAGGTTCTGAAGTGACACCATTTGCGGTTGTCACTGATGATGCAACCGGTCAGAAATATCCACTGGCTGATTATGAATTGACACCTAATATCGCTATCGTTGATGCCAATCTAGTCATGGATATGCCGAAATCACTCTGTGCTTTTGGTGGACTAGATGCCATTACCCACGCTTTGGAAGCTTATGTATCAGTTCTGGCAAACGAATACTCTGACGGACAAGCACTGCAAGCGCTAAAACTACTGAAAGAGTTCCTCCCAACCAGCTATCATGAAGGGGCCACTAACCCAGTTGCCCGTGAACGGGTTCATAATGCGGCAACTATTGCAGGGATTGCATTTGCTAATGCCTTCTTGGGGGTATGTCACTCTATGGCGCATAAACTGGGTTCTGAGTTCCATATCCCGCATGGACTGGCTAACGCATTGCTGATTTGTAATGTTATTCGCTATAACGCTAATGATAATCCAACCAAACAGACTGCATTCAGTCAATATGATCGCCCACAAGCCCGCCGTCGTTACGCTGAAATTGCCGATCATCTCGGTTTATCTGCTACTGGTGACCATACTGTCACAAAAATTGAAAAACTGTTAGCCTGGCTGAAAGAGCTCAAGTCTGAGCTAGGTATCCCGACATCTATCCGTGAAGCGGGAGTTCAAGAAGCTGACTTCCTGGCAAAAATTGATAAGTTATCCGAAGATGCCTTCGATGACCAATGTACCGGTGCTAACCCACGCTACCCGCTGATTTCTGAGCTGAAACAATTGCTGTTGGATTCATACTATGGACGCGAATTCACAGAAACTGTTACGACAGAAGAAAGCCGGTAAGAACAAATTTATTAATTGATTAAATACCACTTAAGGGTGCTGATATCAGCGCCCTTTAACTTACCGCTGCCCTATTCTTAATACAAACTCTCAAACAGAGCATCCGACCGCTTCACAAAAAGTCTATCCATTACACGCTATCCTTTCTGTTTTTCCTCGCCTCACTAATAGCATCCATATAGTGCTTACGGCAAACAGACATATACTTTTCATTGCCACCGATATCAACTTGCTCGCCATCATAAATAGCCGCACCTTCGCTATCAAAACGTAATGCACGGTTCGCTTTACGTCCACAATAGCAAATAGTTTTCAATTCAACTAACTTATCAGCCCACGCCAGAAGATACTGGCTACCACTGAAAAGCTCGCCTCTGAAATCAGTTCTCAGCCCATAACAAAGAACCGGAATATCATCGTAGTCGGTCACCTTACATATCTGTTCGATCTGTGCTTTCGTGAGAAAATGGCACTCATCAATAAGCACACAATGCACTTTTTCCTGCTTATTTTCATTTCTGATCAACTCACCAATATCTGTCTGTTGACTAAACAGAAGTGCATCAGAAGATAATCCAATCCGAGAATTGACTTTTCCATTTTCAAACCGGGTGTCAATTTCTGCGGTAAACACCAGCGTTCTCATCCCTCTTTCATTATAGTTATAAGAGGATTGCAACAAAGATGTCGATTTTCCAGCATTCATTGCGGAGTAATAAAAATAAAGTTGAGCCATCAACCCTGCCCCTTAACAAAATTTATAAAGCCATATAGTCAGATGAGTTTACCATAAACTTTAGTCGTGATTATCCATCTCAGTAAGCTGCACCGGTTGATATACCGAAATATTTAGCTTAGTGATGTCTTAATGATTCATGGCCACCATCACACCAGCCGAGTAATAAAGCACATTTGAATGACAAATGCTCATGTTTAAATTAAGAAATGAAAGCCAGACTGATTTGTTGCATATCGTATGCAAATTAATAATGTGCGTGATTTACTTCCAGAAAACGGTAACAGTAAATCAGCGATAACTCATGGATTAGTCATAAGTTTTTTTTAACTTAGTATTATTCTGCTTTAGCAGGTATGATAAGAAACAGTTAAAATTACTTACCGATTTAGTATATACCTGGTTTATAAATTAGAGAGATTATCATGTCCCCTCTTTGTTAAAGGTACCCTGAACATGTTATTGGGGAATGACAATCGAAATAGCTGTATAAAAAGCGCTATATAACTTTTGTAAAGAAATTACGTTTAAAAAAAAAGAGCTATTTTATCCGAATATGAGAAATTGACTATTGCAGAAAATAAAATAGCATTCTATTATTATATCCACATCAGCCATCATCATTAATAATTTGAGACCAGGACAATGAGCGATTTAAAAACCCTAAATAACATCCGTACTTTACGAGCCCAAGCAAGAGAATGTCAACTTGAGTTCTTAGATGAAATACTTGAAAAACTGCTCGTCGTTGTTGAAGAACGTCGTGAAGAAGAAAGTCAGGTACAAGCTGAATTAGAGGAACGTACACGTAAATTGGAAGAAGTTCGCAAAATGATTCTTGACCAAGGAATTGATCCAAGCGAATTGCTTCAGACAATGAGCTCCGGCAAATCTGCTGGTAAAGCAAAACGTCCTGCACGTCCAGCTAAATACCAATATGTTGATACAAACGGTGAAACTAAAACTTGGACTGGCCAAGGACGTACACCTGCTGTTATCAAAAAAGCAATTGAAGATGAAGGAAAAACGCTGGATAGTTTCTTACTCTAATTCATTGTTTTTCAAGTTAATTTAATTAAAAACACCCTTTTAAAATAGAAGGGTGTTTTTATTATTAAACAACTTAGCTGACAAAAGAATTAACGTCTATCGTATAAACGAGTATAAGTATCCTTGAGAAGAATTTAGTCAAGTTGCCCGTTTTTTGTATCATTTCTTTATGATAAAGCAAGGCTAGTTACTCACTTAGCCAATGCCTAGGTAAATTAATAATCAAACAGACACAACTATTTACTTCTCTCTGGTCACGGTCGTTGATTCAATAGATAAGGAGCCAATGGCTCCTTATCTTATTTAGACTTATGATAGAAACTCAAATACCACTCTACAAACTGCTTCACACCCTGCTTCACAGGTGTATTTGGGGCAAACCCTATTTTTTGGAAAATGTCACTTGAATCAGCACAGGTCAACAGAACATCACCATCTTGCATGGGCATAAAATTTTTCTTAGCCTGAATGCCTAATGATTCTTCTATTGCTTCAATAAAATCACCTAGTCTAGTTGGTTGACCATTACCAATATTATAAATACAGTAAGGGGCAGAGCTGGCAGATATTTGCCCATCTTCAACCATCCAGCTCTCATTTGATGTGGGAATGATGTCTTGCAATCTGATTATTGATTCAACGATATCATCTATATACGTAAAATCTCTAACCATATTACCGTAGTTATAAACATCAATCGGCTGCCCTGATAACATAGCTTTGGTGAACTTAAATAAAGCCATATCAGGACGTCCCCACGGACCATATACCGTAAAGAAGCGCAAGCCTGTCGTTGGCAACTGATAAAGATGAGAGTAACTATGAGACATTAATTCATCTGACTTTTTTGTTGCCGCATATAGTGAAACTGGATGATCAACCGAATCGTTTGTAGAAAACGGTTGCTTTCTATTTAATCCATAAACAGAACTAGAAGAAGAATATAATAAATGCTCAACATTATTGTGACGGCAACCTTCCAGGATATTGATATGCCCTATTATATTCGAATCAATGTAAGCCATTGGGTTTTGCAACGAATAGCGAACACCCGCCTGAGCCCCCAGATGGATAACCCGCTGAAATTGGTGTCGCGAAAAAAGATCGGGAATGGCTATTCTGTCAGCTAAATCTAGCTTTTCAAATTTAAAACCTGGCTTATCAAATAATAGATCTAACCGTGCTTGTTTGAGACTCACATCATAATAGTCATTAAGGTTGTCGATACCCACAACCTCATGCCCCATTTGCAATAATCTTTGGCTCACATGAAAGCCAATAAAACCAGCAGCACCTGTGACTAAGAATTTCATTGTATTACTCAGATAACCGGATTAATGGATGCCCCACGACCAATCCCATAATAAGTAAAACCCCGGGATTGCAGGCGTTCAGGATCATAGAGATTCCGGCCATCAAAGATAACCGGCGTTTTGAGAGACTCTTTGATTACATCAAAATCTGGCGCACGAAAACTTTGCCATTCAGTACAAATGATCAAGGCATCGGCTCCCTTAAGCGCTGCTTCTTTAGTCCCCATCAATAATAAATCATCACGCTGACCATAAATACGCTGAGCTTCTTGCATCGCTTCAGGATCGTAAGCCTGTATTTTGGCTCCGGCCTGCCATAATGCTTCCATCAAAACACAGCTTGATGCTTCACGCATATCATCGGTATTCGGTTTGAACGATAATCCCCAGACAGAAAATGTCTTACCGGATAAATCTTCACCGAAATGGCGCGTGACAAAAGAAGGCAATTTATGCTTTTGCAGTTCATTCACCTGCTCCACAGCACGAAGAATTTTAGGCTGATAACCAATTTGCTCTGCGGTGCGAATTAACGCCTGCACATCTTTCGGGAAACATGAGCCACCATAACCACAGCCCGGATAAATAAAATGATAGCCAATACGGGAATCAGAACCCATTCCTTGACGAACATGCTCAATATCAGCACCAAGCATTTCAGCTAAATTAGATATCTCATTCATAAAACTGATTTTCGTTGCCAACATACAGTTAGCAGCATACTTCGTCAGTTCTGCGCTACGGATATCCATCACAATCATACGATCATGATTACGGTTAAAGGGTTCGTACAATTCATACATTAGGTCAACGACTCTTTCATTGTCACACCCAATAATAATCCGCTCAGGGCGCATACAATCTGCAACAGCCGCTCCTTCTTTAAGGAACTCAGGGTTAGAAACCACATCAAATGGAATATCAATATTACGTTGACACAGAGTCTCATTAACAACGGCATTAACTTTATCTGCGGTACCAACAGGAACCGTAGATTTATCGATAATCACCTTATAGCTATCCATATATTCCGCAATAGTACGAGCAACCGCTGTCACATACTTCAAATCTGCTGAACCATCTTCATCAGGAGGAGTACCGACTGCAATAAATTGCAATTTACCGTGTGCAACACCGGCCTTTGCATCCGTACTAAAATTCAGACGGCCTTCTTCATAATTTTTTTTCACCAGTGGAGCTAAACCAGGTTCAAAAATGGGAATTTGACCATTTTTCAAATTTTCAACTTTATTTTCATCTATATCAATGCAAAGAACATTATGACCGACTTCAGCTAAAACCGCCGCCTGAACCAAGCCAACATAACCAATACCAAATACCGTAACTTTCATATAACACCTAAATTTCCGTAAAGTTATTCTTTAATCCGATCCTGCAAAGCCACTAACCAATCAGTAAATTCTTTGCCCAAAGCATGATGTTTCATACCATACCGGACAAATGCCTGCATATAACCAAGCTTATTACCGCAATCATGGCTTACCCCCTGCAAGTGATAGGCTTCCACAGGCTCCCTTTCTATTAACATAGCGATTGCATCAGTCAGTTGAATTTCATCACCGGCACCGGGTGCTGTTTTTGCTAATAATGGCCAAATTTTCTCGGACAACACATAACGGCCAACAATAGAAAGATTTGATGGTGCTTCTTTCGGTTTAGGTTTTTCAACCACGCGCTTAATTGGTTTGCTGTCACCGGGTTGAAGATTTTCTCCCTGGCAATCGACAATACCATAACTAGAAACTTCTTCATGAGGTACAGGTTCTACTAATATTTGACTAGCACCCGTTTCATTATACCGAACCAACATTTCGCTCAGATTATATTTAGTCAGATCTGTACTGTATTCATCGAGAATAACATCCGGCAGTATCACAGCAAAAGGTTCATCACCGATTAAAGGCTTGGCACATAACACCGCATGCCCTAATCCTTTAGCAATTCCCTGACGAGTTTGCATAATGGTGACATGATTTGGACAAATAGATTGAACTTCGTCCAATAACTGACGCTTCACCCTTTTCTCAAGGATAGCTTCCAGCTCAAAACTGGTATCAAAATGGTTTTCAATTGAATTTTTTGATGAATGAGTTACCAGGATAATTTCATTAATGCCAGCGGCAATACATTCATTAACAACATACTGAATAAGAGGTTTATCCACTAAAGGCAACATCTCTTTAGGAATTGCTTTCGTAGCAGGTAACATCCTCGTTCCCAAGCCCGCGACTGGAATAACGGCTTTCTTTACTATTTTTGTTACTGATGGTTTTGTTACTGATGGCATTAATCTTTCTCCCGATGTTTTTTGGCTGAAACAAATCCGTCTTCAACTCAAAATCAGTGCCGATTCTTTAATAAGGTGATTATTTTGTGTCAATAAACCGTGCACACAAACAGCACGCAGAAACCGATGCATACAAAAGTTCACTACTCCGTTCACCCTTCTGACCACTCAAGAAGTTATCACTTTTATCTGAGCAGCGCTAAATCCGCTCTTTGTAGTAAAGAGCGGCAAATAAAATAGCCTGGTTAGATAGATTCCAAGCATAATAGTCAGAGTATACCAGCTAATTCTCGTCGATAAACATCACCATTCTGTTTAATTACATTATCGTGACTTGATGTTTAAAATCCGTTTTAAACAAAATTCCACCTTGGTAATATTCACCCAGAATACATTGAAGAAAGCATCAGATTTATTTGACTATTTGTATTCCAAATCCGACATTGCCATTCAGCACTATGAGAACAAACTTGGTTCGAACAAATCGTTCTCAATGTCCCAAGAGGAACACCACTGTCTAATTGAATTTGGCGATTGCCCGACTTAATACTGGCATGTAACCCTGCGGAAGTGAGCAGAACCGTTTTATTAATTGTATGATAATACCCAAGCAGCAATGGAAATTGCCCTTGTAACCCTGCACCTTCCAGTAAGTTATTAATTCTATTTAAAATACCTGCCATATTGGGTAAACGCCGGGAATGGTGGATGATATGCTCTTGTAACAAACTGTTAAATATGACTCTAAGTAATAATGCTGAAATCACACCATACTCTTTTGAACGGCTAATATCTAAACAATAAAAAGCTAATTCATTGTCAGATAACGCCGCCATATCGAGAATTAATCCTGGTTTATCAATTATATTTAATTTTCGGTAATTGACTTTACAGTGGGCAATCACTTGAGAAACTGGGGGTTGTAACTGCTTAAGCATATTTAATGCTTCATCTGAATTATGCTTTAGGGTTAACCAATCTTTATTCAAGTTATTCTGTTCAATCGCACCAGACATAAAGACCGTAGGATGTAAATAGGCCAACACCGATTTTTTTATCTCATTAAGATCTGAAACAGGTTTTAATAAAACATCTTTTGCTCCCAAACGAAGCACTTCATCAATTTCAGCCATCTTGTTAGTCGCTGAAATAATAATAACTGGAATGCTAATACCCTCATTCATCAATTTCGCAATAAATTCAATGCCATTCATAACCGGCATATCTAAATCACATAAAATAAGTTCAACATGAGCTTCGCGTCCTAGCACCTGTAGTGCAACAGCGCCATTAGATGCGACTAATACCTTAGCGCCCAACGTTCGCAAATACCCTGCTAGCAAAGAACAAAAAACAGCTTCATCCTCCACAATCAGAATTTTTTTGCCTGCCAATGCCTTTTCCATAAATACGCTCCCTTACCTTAATATTGCGACCTTCACCTTTTCTTAGGTACTATCACTCATATTAGTTCAATTAAGTGATTATCATTTGTTCTCTTACGTTTCTTTGCAATAGAAAACCCGTAAAAATGGTATTTCACCCTTTACAATTGGAGTTATTTTGACAGAGCTATGTCCTTGTGGTAGCGGAATAGATTTTGCGGATTGCTGTTCCCCTTATCTCCAAAACATAAAATTTGCCCAAACTGCCGAATCACTGATGCGTTCCCGATACAGTGCCTATGTAAAGCACAACGCCGATTACCTAATTACCAGCTGGCATCCTGACTGCCAGGCTGAAAAGTGGCGTTTAAATATAGAACAGAGTTTTATTGTTACCCAGTGGCTCAAACTAAATGTCATTACAACTGAAAAAGGCGAAAATGATAACGAAGCCTATGTTGAATTTTCAGCTTGCTTTCTTGATCAGAAATCCCAAGATAAACAACTTATTCATGAGCGTTCACGTTTTCTTCGTATAGACCAGCGTTGGTACTATATTGATGGTGTGAAACCTCAAATTGGCCGTAATAGCCCCTGCCCATGTGGTTCGGGTAAAAAATACAAAAAATGTTGTGGTTAAGGCCCGCAAACAGAAAACGCAAAATATTTAAGGATAATCCCATTCATGCAACACCAACATATACAAAAGAAAATTCTACGCACTATTTGCCCTGATGCCAAAGGACTGATCGCCAAAATTACTAATATTTGCTACAAACACCAACTGAATATAGTTCAGAATAATGAATTCGTCGATCATCGTACTGGCCGCTTTTTTATGCGTACTGAGCTTGAAGGAATTTTCAATGATGAGACATTTCTTGCTGATTTAGATGATGCCCTTCCGGTGGGTTCTCAACGGGAATTAAATAGTGCGGGGCGTCGGCGTATTGTCATTATGGTAACAAAAGAAGCGCATTGTCTTGGGGATTTGCTCATGAAAAGCGCTTATGATGGGCTTGATGTTGAAATTGCGGCGGTTATCGGCAACCATGCAACATTACAATCGCTGGTTGAACAATTTGGTATTCCTTTCCATTTAATCAGTCACGAAGGTTTAACCCGTGAACAACACGATGAAAAACTGATTGCACGGATTGACCAATACAAACCTGACTACGTGGTATTAGCTAAATACATGCGAGTATTGACACCAGAATTTGTCCAGCATTATCCAAATCAGATTATTAACATTCACCACTCCTTTTTACCTGCATTTATCGGAGCACGTCCTTATCATCAGGCTTATGAAAGAGGGGTAAAAATCATCGGAGCAACAGCGCATTATGTGAATGATAATCTGGATGAAGGTCCAATTATTACTCAGAATGTCATTAACATAGACCATACATACACTGCTGAAGATATGATGAGAGCGGGCCGGGATGTTGAAAAAAATGTTCTGAGCCATGCTTTATATTGGGTTCTTGCTCAGCGGGTTTTTGTTTACGGCAACCGTACTGTAATTCTTTAAAGCTGAATTAATTGGGGCCAAAAAACAGCACACGGTAACTTATTTTCAAATATATGCTTTACAGCGGCGATTCATTTGATGTGATTCTGGCCGCTGTAAGCAATAGTGGTACTAGGAAAAGTGTCGTTTTCTTTCCCCTCGTTGCTCAACACGAACTTAAGTAACTAAGTGAGGGTCTTCCTTGATCATAGTGGGAATGGTATGGTTCGCCACAGATCATCTACCCACTTTATTACAAGGATCCCGCATGCAGCTATCTATTCAAACTTTATCGGTCTTCACATCTTTTGCTTTCCTCATTGCTCCGTTTTTCACTCAAGCACATGACAGCAATACTACTGGTATTAACGTTGAAAAATTGCTTGAGACTGAAAAGTCTTGGGATGGCGTGTCTTATCAGGGATACCCCCAAGGCACTCCTCAGCTTTCAGTTCTCAAAATTACTATTGATCCAAATACCAGCCTTGACTGGCATGAACACCCGATACCTAATGCAGCTTATGTACTGGACGGGGTGTTAACGGCGGAGAAAAAATCCAGTGGCGAAAAACGTCTTTTAAAGGCAGGAGAGGCGTTATCCGAGATGGTTGACAGTGCTCATCGCGGTTACACAGGC
Organism: Photorhabdus antumapuensis; assembly: GCF_020387775.1. Taxonomy (NCBI): domain Bacteria; kingdom Pseudomonadati; phylum Pseudomonadota; class Gammaproteobacteria; order Enterobacterales; family Morganellaceae; genus Photorhabdus; species Photorhabdus antumapuensis. The sequence continues at coordinate 13,771 of NZ_JAHZMK010000036.1, read as the reverse complement.
AAAGAAGGTGTTACCCTCTTGGTCTTCTACGCAGGGCAAAAAGGGGTCCCTCTTTCTAAACCTGTTGAGTAAAAACCACTCAGGAGGGGAGTGCCCACTGCAATCAACAGTGATACATATCAAAACGTTGTGGTGTTCCCGAACGGCCAAAGAGAGTAGACGGTAAATCTGCTGTCACAAACAGACCACTTATTTGCTCACAACAGGATCAACAAGGATAAAAAAACAGCATACGGTAACTTATTTTTAAATATATACTTTACAGCGGCGGCTCATTTGATATGATTCTGCCCGCTGTAAGCAACAGTGATACATTTCAAAATCTGGTGGGGTTCCCGATCGGCCAAAGGGAGCAGACTGTAAATCTGCCGTCACAGACTTCGAAGGTTCGAATCCTTCCCCCACCACCAAAAATATCCTTCGGGCCTTAGAAACAAACTCAATAAAAACATATTCCTCGTTTGGGGAAGGTTGAGAACCTTCGCCAAGGTTCGAGTTGAGCACAGCGAAACAACAATGCGGCGCTTGCGACGCGTTGGCCCGTAGGGCGAGGAACGTAGTGACGAGTCATCCTTCCCCCACCACCACAAATATCCTTCGGGCCTTAGAAACAAACTCAATAAAAACATATTCCTCGTTTGGGGAAGGTTGAGAACCTTCGCCAAGGTTCGAGTTGAGCGCAGCGAAACAACAATGCGGCGCTTGCGACGCGTTGGCCCGTAGGGCGAGGAACGTAGTGACGAGTCATCCTTCCCCCACCACCACAAATATCCTTCAAGACTTCCAAATAAACCTAAGTTCCTAAGTTAACACCCGATATACCCTTATTCCTCCGAAAACAGCCTACCTATACATGCCCCTGAATTGTCCGTTCTTAAACATATCCAGAAGCAAATTAACATCTTTAAAAAAATTCAGTAAAAAGCGCTTACCCAACCTTAACGTACCCAAAATCATATTCCCTATCACACCTTTATGTGAAACTTAACATTTCTCAAAAAACAATAATAAATCATATAAATCAAATAATTAAAATAAAAACCACCTTCAAGAAGTGGACATTGTAATGTGATAACCATCCTATATTTGTGAAATATTGTGTGAAATAATGATAAAAGAATAACAAATTATAACAACAACACCAGGGAACCATCATGAACCAATCAATACAAAAAATAGGGATTATAGGATTGGGGGCTATGGGGATGGGAATTGCCCGCGCGTTAATACGCGCGGGTATTCCTACATATGGATTTGATTTAAACCCAAAAGCCTGTGACCAACTTCTGCAAGCAGGCGCTAAAGTGGCAACAAACAACGCAGCAAATTGGGCATCAGAGCTGGATGCTATCTTACTCGTTGTCGTCAATAGTGCTCAAATAGAAAGCATACTGTTTGAAGGCGAAACACCGCTGGTCAGCCGACTAAAAGCCGGTACGATCATTGTACTTCACAGTACCGTTGCCGCAGAACAAGCTAAAGATTTTGCCCAACGTCTTAACAAATACAACCTCAACATGCTGGACGCGCCTATTTCAGGTGGCGCACTAAAAGCTGAACAAGGCCAGCTCACCGTTATGGCTTCCGGTGAACCGGCATTATTTGAACAACTAAAACCTGTATTTGATGCCACCACCGAACGCCTTTACCATGTCGGAAGTGAAATTGGTCAAGGATCTATCGTCAAAACAATTCATCAATTACTTGCCGGTATACATATTGCAGCAGCCGCAGAAAGTATGGCATTGGCAGCCAAAGCCGGCATTTCCCTGGATCTGATGTACGACATTGTCACTCACGCAGCCGGTAACTCTTGGATGTTTGAAAACCGCGTTCCCCATATTCTGGCAGGGGATTACACCGCCAAATCCTCCGTAGACATTTTTGTCAAAGATCTGGGATTAGTCTTAGAAACAGGTAAGGATCTGAAATTCCCATTACCATTATCAGCCACTGCACATCAAATGTTCCTTGCTGCCAGTAATGAAGGTTTCGGCCAATGGGATGACTGCGCGGTTATCAAAACATTCAAAGGTATCACTTTGCCGGAGAAAAAATAATGACCATTAAATTGGGCGTTATCGCCGATGACTTTACCGGCGCAACCGATATCGCCGGTTTTATGGTGCAAAGCGGCTGGCGAGTCGTCCAGTTACTGAATCCACCTGATGAAAATACCACCATTCCACAGGATGTTGATGCTATTGTTATCAGCCTGAAAAGCCGTTCCTGCCCGATAGACGAAGCCGTGAATAACGCGGTGAAATCCTGCCACTGGTTACGTCAGAAAGCAGGTTGTCCACAAATATTCTTCAAATACTGCTCAACTTTTGACTCTACCAGCAAAGGCAATATTGGGCCGGTCACTGATGCGCTGATGGATGAACTACAAACAGACATCACGCTGATCTCCCCTGCCCTTCCCGTTAACGGGCGAACAGTTGTGCATGGACATCTATTTGTCAACGGTCAACTCCTTAATGAAAGTGGCATGCAGCACCATCCGGTAACACCAATGACAGATGCCAATCTACTGCGCCTGATAGAACAACAAGCTCAAGGGAAAGCAGATTTGGTGGATCTGGTATGTGTACATCAGGGCGAACAGGCAATCCGTATCAGACTAAATCATTTACAACAACAAAACATACGCTACGCAGTAACAGATACCCTCTTCATGAATGACCTCCTGCCTATTGCCAGAGCGGCATCAGAGCTGAAATTAATCACTGGTGGTTCCGGTCTTGGTGCTGCCCTTGCCAGCATAGACACCAGTAAGCCATTGATATCATGCCAACTGGAAGGGGCAACCCCACCCGCCGAGAATAGACGCACCGTGATCCTTTCTGGCAGTTGCTCCGTCATGACCAATAAACAAATTGCTCTATATCAGACACTGGCCCCAGCTAAGGCTCTGAATATTGACTCATGCATCAATGATCCACAATATGCCGAAAAGCTGGTTGCGTGGGTTATTCAGCAATCCGAAAACTATCTGGCACCGATGCTATATGCGACTCAACCCCCAGAAATATTACAGAAAATCCAACAACAATATGGTGCAACTACTGCCAGTGAAGCAATAGAAAACACCTTCGCCAGCGTTGTAGCAGGACTGCGTCAGCTAGGATTCAATACCTTTATTGTCGCAGGTGGCGAAACTGCCGGTAAGATAGTGCAAAGTCTGGACATCCAACAATTCAGTATCGGTGCACCTATTGCTCCCGGCGTACCTTGGGTACACGATCGACAACACAATTATTGGCTGGCATTGAAATCAGGTAACTTTGGCAATATCGATTTCTTCCTGCATGTACAGGAGATGTTTCATGAGTGAACAAGCACTACGGACAGAGTTAGTCGAATGGGCTCGTTCAATGTTCTACCGGGGTTATAGCAGTGGCGGTGCAGGTAACATCAGCGCCAAACTGGAAGATGGCACGATTATCATCACGCCGACCAACTCCAGTTTTGGCGACTTGCAAGCGGATCGCCTGAGCAAGCTAGATGCAGAGGGTAATTGGTTATCCGGTGACAAACCCACAAAAGAAGTTTCCATGCATTTGGCAATGTACCGCAACCGTCCCGAATGCCATGCGGTAGTCCATCTACATTCCCCTTGGTTAACTGCCCTTTCCTGCCTACCCAATCTGGACAGAAATAACTGTCTACCACCCATTACGCCCTACTATGTGATGCGGGTCGGAAAACTACCTCTGGTCAAATATCTGCCACCAGGAGATGAAAGAATCGGTGAGGAAATTGCGAAGCTGGCCGCAAAACACAACGCAATCCTATTATCGAACCACGGACCTGTTGTCGGCGGCAAAACTTTACGGCAAGCTTTTTTCAATGCAGAAGAATTGGAAGATACTGCACGACTCTATTTAACGTTACTGCCACACGGCTTCACGACATTAAATGAAGAGCAAGTACAAGAACTTGAAACTCGTTACCCAAAAACTGAGTAAACAAACAAGGAATTCGTCATGGCTAAATTCGCGGCTAACTTGAGCATGATGTTCAATGATGTCCCTTTCACCGAACGTTTTGCCCGGGCAGCCAAAGCTGGATTTAAAGGCGTTGAATATCTGTTTCCTTATGAAATAGCAGCAGAAGCGCTTGCTGCCCTATTAAAGCAGCATCAATTAACCCAGGTTCTGTTCAACATGCCCGCCGGAAACTGGGCAGCGGGAGAAAGAGGGATAGCCTCTCTTCCTGGCCGTGAAAAAGAATTTGCCGAAAATGTACAAACCGCGCTGAAATATGCACTGGCGCTGAACTGCAAGCAAGTTCATGCAATGGCAGGAAAACTGGACCTACAATTTATGCCAACACTACAACGCGAGTGTTATATCAGAAACATTCAACATGCCGCTGATGCGATGGCAGAACATAACATCAACGTATTAATTGAACCGATTAATACTCGTGATATGCCAAATTACTTCCTGACAACTCAGTATCAAGCGGAAACATTACTCCAAGCCATTGACCGTCAAAATGTTTTTATCCAGTTAGATCTTTACCATTGTCAAATCATGGAAGGGGATTTACTACGCACCATTGAACGTCTATGGGGCAAATTCAGTCACATCCAGATTGCCTCCGTGCCCGAACGCCATGAACCCGATAGCGGCGAAGTAAACTATCCGTGGCTATTTAATAAACTGGATGAAATGGGCTATCAAGGGTGGTTAGGCTGTGAATACCACCCGGCTGGTTACACCGAAGATGGTCTGGATTGGTTGACCAAAGCACGGAAATAATCAGGAGAAGGTATGCTTCCATCAGAGCGTAGAGACTTTATTTATCACTATGTGCATGAATATCAAACAATTTCTATCAGTACACTGGTTAAACTGATGAACGTCTCACATATGACAGTACGGCGGGATATTCGCACTCTGGAAGAAGAAGGAAAAGTCGTTAGTGTCAGTGGCGGTGTGCAACTTAGTGATGTTTTACGTCAGGAACTGCCTTGGAATGAAAAAGCCCGGCTTAATCATCGTCATAAGCGGGAAATTGGTCAATATGCAGTATCTATGGTTGAAGATGGACAAGTGGTCTACCTTGACGCTGGCACCACCACGTTTGAAATTGCCAGAGTCTTGGCTGAGCGTTTTAACCTCACTATCATCACGAACGATTTTTCCATTACCCAATACCTGATGAACAAACCCCAATTAAATCTGTTCCATACCGGGGGACAGGTAGATAAGAGAAATTATTCCTGTGTTGGCCCTATCGCCGCCATGCTGCTTCGCAATCTGAATGTGGATATTGCCTTTATTAGCACCAGCTCATGGGATCTGGAGCATGGTGTCTCCACGCCACATGAAGAAAAAGTGTTAGTCAAACAGGCAGTATTGGAAATCGCCCGCCGCCGTGTTTTGGTATCTGATAGCAGTAAATATGGCAAATACGGCATGTTTCGGGTCTGCCCGCTTTCGAGTTTGGATGATATTGTCTGTGACAGCCAGCTTCCGCCGAAAGTGCAGCAACAATTACGAGAACATAATCTGATATTACATACCGTCAACGTATAAGGATAAGAACCCTACCCTAAAGCAAATAGTCCAAGGCTATTGAACAAGGAGAGTCACAATGAAAGTAATAATTACTGGTGGCGCAGGTTTTCTAGGCCAGCAACTAGCCAGCGCTTTACTCAACAACAATCAAACATTAAATTTCGACCAACTCATATTGACCGATATTCAATGTCCTGTTTCACCCGTTAATGATCCCCGCGTTCAGTGTCTGGCGCTGGATTTAGCTCAATCAGGCGCTGCGGAAAAGCTGATCGATGAAAACAGTACGGTATTATTCCACCTCGCCGCCATTGTCAGTAGTCACGCTGAAAGCGATTTTGATCTCGGCTTGCAAGTTAACTTTGATGTTACTCGCAACTTATTAAACGTTGCACGGGCTAAAAATCCAAAATTGAAATTTATTTTCACCAGTTCCTTGGCCGTATTTGGCGGAGAATTACCAGCAACCATTACAGATCAATGTGCAGTTAATCCTCAATCATCCTATGGCGCACAGAAAGCCATGTGTGAATTGATGATTAACGACTACTCCCGCAAAGGATATGTCGATGGCCGAGTACTTCGTCTACCGACAATCAGTATCCGCCCGGGTAAACCAAACAAAGCAGCATCCTCTTTTGCCAGTGGCATCATCCGTGAACCTCTGCACGGAGAAAACAGTATCTGCCCAGTTTCCCGCGATCTGGCTTTATGGCTTTCCAGCCCTGAAACCGTGATCCGCAACTTTATACATGCAGTTCAAATTCCGGCGGAAAAATTTGGTCTTTCCCGCACCGTTAATTTACCGGGTATTAGTGTCACGGTTCAGGACATGATTGATTCACTGGCAGAGGTTGCCGGGCAAAAAGCGGTGGATCTCATCCGTTTCGAACCTGACGAAAACATTAACCGTATTGTTGCCAGTTGGCCGGGTCACTTCGATATCAGCCGTGGCTTATCACTGGGTTTCCAAGCTGATAATACTTTCAGTGATGCAATCCGTGCTTTTATCACCAATAACCTATCCCGAACAGGAGGCTAATTATGGAACTCTACATTCCGGTCATTGGTCTGGGTGTAGCCGTGTTTACGTTGATCTTTCTGGTGCTACGTACCCGTGTTCATGCTTTATTAGCAATGCTCATTGCCGCGGCGATCGCCGGGCTCTCTGGTGGTTTAACCGCAGCAAATACCATTGATGTTATGACTAAAGGTTTTGGCTCCACACTAGGCAGTATTGGGATTGTTATCGGTCTAGGGGTCATGATGGGGCGGGTGCTGGAAGTTTCCGGTGCAGCAGAACAGATAGCCTACAGTTTTATCAAATGGTTAGGTAAAAAACGCGAAGAGTGGGCATTAGCGATCACCGGTTATATCGTCAGTATTCCGATTTTCGTCGACTCTGCCTTTGTTATCCTCTATCCACTGGCAAAGGCACTCGCGAAAAAGGGAAAACGTCATCTTCTAACGCTTGGCGTAGCACTGGCCGGCGGATTGGTTGTTACCCACCACACGGTTCCGCCAACACCGGGGCCACTGGGGGTTGCCGGTATTTTTGGTGTAGATGTTGGTGCCATGATGTTAACCGGTATGGTTCTGGCGGTACCTTGCGTTATTGGCATTGTATTTTATGCCAAATGGTTAGCCGTAAAATATCCTGAATTTCAACCCATTGATGAAGCAGAAGAAGCTCAAGATCTACAAGCCATCCACCAACGTTACCTGGAAGAGAAGGAGAACAAATCACTACCGAGCCTATTTTTCTCCCTGTTGCCGATTATTGTCCCTATCGTTTTGATCTTCATTAAAGCAATTAATGAACTGCTATTAAACACTAAAACCTTTACTGGACAAGAAAACAACTTCTATTTCCAGGCATTTGATTTCCTTGGTGCACCAGTTATTGCCTTAGCCATCAGTGTATTATTGGCGGTTTATACCTTGATGCCAAAAGCCAATAAACATGAAGTGATTGACCGTCTGGAAGAAGGTTTACAGGCTGCCGGTATTATTTTATTGGTGACAGGAGCAGGTGGTGCGTTAGGAGCGGTATTGCGTGAAAGCGGCACTGGCACTATTCTGGCGCAATATATAGCCAATCTACCACTAACACCGGTGCTGATTCCATTTATCATCGCAACACTGGTTCGCTTAATTCAAGGTTCCGGCACTGTGGCAATGATTACCGCTGCTTCTATTTCTGCGCCAATTATTAGTCAAATTCCGGGGATCAACATGCTGGTTGCCGCACAAGCAGCAACGATGGGCTCGTTATTCTTCGGTTATTTTAATGACAGCCTATTCTGGGTCATTAACCGAATGATGGGAATCAAAGATGCTAAACAACAGATGATCGTTTGGTCAATCCCAACCACTATTGCATGGGCGATTGGCTTATGTGGTGTCATCATCCTGGATCTGGTGTTATAGACACGAAATCATTAGCAAAATTATCATTTAGCCTCCTTAACATAGGGGGCTAAATTAATTCTCTGATCACATTATGACCTTTTATAAAATTTCATTTCCTGATCATCGAAATTTTAGCAAAAACCACCGTAAATTTATTGTTCTTAGGCATATTGACATCCTCTCCCACCTTCGCACTTTGTGACTCAGGAGGGGAAGCCCCGTTATTGGGTGACTGCTGATTGCTCAGTGTCCGGTTCCTGCTTCAACGGGCGGCCTGACTGCACCGTAAGGCTCCGGGGTATATCGGCTACGGCTCATGGCGTCAGTCTCCAGGTGAAGATAAGGAAGCGGTAGCGTGCAGGAGCCGGAGGGGAAGAACAAGGTGAGATGACCGGAGTATTACTCCGCAAGCTCTCTCGTGCACTTTCGGTCAGTGCAGATACGCTGGTTTTTGATGAGAATGAACGTAACCCGGATGAAGAGCTGCGGTTGCAGTTTGAGGCGGTCAGCCAGTTCACGCCCGAAGAGAAAGAAGTGGCAAGGGTGTTACTGGACTCATTGATTTTAAAACACGATGCCAACCGTTTTGCCCGTCACAACAGCAGAGCAGGCACCGAGAAGTAAGATGTTAAAACACGTGCGGCGATCCCGTGTTGGAGCACGGAACCGCCGCTAACCGTAAGCAACTATTGGAGTAGTTACTATGGCTAACCGCGATTGTAATGTAAATCCAGGCAGTTCGAAAGCCCAGCGCCGCTATAAAATCGGCTACATCAGTACTCGTCATGCCGATAGACACACCGGCATGACCCGCCACTACAGCCAGCACCCCAGTTTACATTTGAAGGGCAACTGGCTGGCAGCGGCGGGATTTGCCACCGGGCAGCCCGTGCAGGTCAGCATTGAACATGGGCTGTTGATTATTCAGCTCACTGAGCAGGACTGACAGCTAAAGGGAAGATCTCAGCCTCATTGAGCTGGGATCTTTTTTAGTCTTAAAGCAACATTAAACTACCGTTACATAATAAATCATCTTGATTAAACTGAAGATGTAATGCATATTTTTGATACTCGTATTTTATCCAGTTATTAATGTAACCAAGCAGCATATCCATTTTTCCTCCACCTTTCACTAACGGTTCTCCTAGTACTTGGATGACTTTCTCGGCATCCCATCCTTCGCCAATGTTAGATAATAGACACCCTTTAAAACAGGAATAACCTTCATTCTCACTAAAATAAAAATGAATATGGTTTAATACCCCCTCTCGGAAGCCTATTTCTATTCCAGAATGAGCAAAACTATAATAAATTGTTTGTCCAATTGGATCGTTATACTCCGAAGGGTCTTGGGATACTTCGGGTTGCTCTCCTATCGCTAGACAGAGTTCATTAAACTCCTTAGATGATTCTGTTGTTCCAAGGGAACTAGTAAATTTGCTCCAATCAATCATCATTTAATCACTCCCATCTCACGATTACGTTCTATGATTTTGTTGACCGCGTCATCAACCAATTTAGGATCATAACCCCGTTCTATCATATTTTTTCTTAATGCGTCAGTATCACGACACTCTGCCCCACAAAGATCTTGTGCATCTTTCTGAACTTGAGTAGGAGTATTTTTACCTCCGTAAGTCGGGCTGGCTTTATGAGCATCACGTGGAATTTCAACAACCGTTGCGTTTTGATAAAGATTTTTTGTTTCATCTTTTGTCAGAGGGCGACCCAACTCACTTTCTCTTGCTTTTTTCAGTGCTGCAAAGGACGGAATGTGGTCATGTTCTAATTTGTCCCCCACAACAGCACGGGATTTTAATTCCTTGTAGGATCCCACATCCAGCACCTTAACTGCCTGTATTTCATCGCTGGCTTTGTTAATTAGTTTGGATGCTTCCGCAACATTCCCTTTCTCCAGCGCCGTTTCTGCTGCTTTAATGGCTTTGCCCGCAGCATCACCCGCAATGGGCACTAAACCAACGACTGCGGCCAGATAGTCTATCGCATTTTGCGCTTCCGCAAAGCTCTTGATATCGCCCACAACAGGAACAAAGTCTATCCCAAACGAAGTCGCCCCCTTAAGGAGTTCCGCCCGATGTTCGCTGATTCTGGCTGAACAGGCATCCGCGCTCAGTCCGGCACAATGCTGCGCCTTAAAGTCGGCTTCCGCAGTTTTGATTTGCTTTAAGGCTTTCTGGTATTTGTCAGCCTGCGATTCGCCAGATAACTGACGTTCGACAATATCACTTATTGCATTATTCTCAATCGCATTCTTCGCCGTCTGCGCCCCGTCAACCCCGCCCGCCGTGGAGTCCGTTTCTTGAAGAACTGGACGGCAATCTCTACCTTCTGCTTTACATGCAGCTAAATCTTTATCTAATTGACGAGCTTCATCTCCAGTAAGAACGCCTCGAAGCGACTTTTCAGCCCGATAAGCCGCTTTGTTCCGCTGTAATATAACTTCACCTTTAATTTAAATGGTTGTCCAACGTTTGGGGTGTAGTTCACAGCAGCTGGGATCGTTCTTATCGGGTAACTAACGAATATCAAATAACCAAAGCACAAAGCCTGCCAGAAATCCCGACGTACTGATTTTTAGATACATTACAATATTATCGCTAATGAAGTGAAAAATTTCTTTTCCCCCACCAACCCAATAACCAAGTACGTGAAATATTATACACATTAGAAACACTGCCAGAAAAAAAGAACAAGATAAATACAACATAACCCCGATCGATTTAATTTTATTTCTTTTCATCTTGTTTCTCCTTATTTTCTATAGTGCTTCCGACACCACTATTAAATAAACCTGATGCAGCCGAATCCCCTAAATTACCTACGGTAGACGGAATGTGCCATATTGAATAGCTGCATTTACCCCACTGGTGACACCTGCCGCAAGTAGCTGCTCTTTCCCTTTCGCCCCCTGAATCATCGCCTTTGCACCAAAGACCATTACAGGCCATGAAGTTGGATCTAAGGCGACAGCGGCAACTCTGTCAGAAGTGGTAATATTATCCTTCAAAAACTGCAAATCATTACCATTCAAATACTGCACTATCTTGATGGAGTCGGGATCTTTTAATTTCTCTGACAATCGAATTTGTAACGATCCCTCATCAAGCGCAACATTCGTATTTGCTTGAATAATTTCTTCATAAGTCACGCAGGTAATACCCCCTCCTTTGCATTTTTCTTCTAATTCGGCGCTATTCTTATTGCTGGTATCCAAATACTTCTGAATGACAGCACCACAGTCACCTCCTTTAGCCTTACACTCCGCCAGTTCTTTATCAAAACTTCTGCTTTCATCTTCGTGCAATTAGTTATTCTCAATCACTATTACCAGTGAGGCCGGACAGTTAATCATTCAACTGGCTGAGAATGATTGACGACTAAAAGGAAGATCCCAGCTCTCAGGCTGGGATTCAATATTTATTGATTACCACCACTTAGGATAATCATTAAATGCCTCGTATAACGCGTGTCTCGAATCATCAGTTAACTTTTCTCTACCCTTTGCTGATGTGGTGTAACCATCCAGATCTTCTTTAGCACATGACCACTCAAGCAAATTCTGGACAGGATTTAATAACAATTCAAAAGATCCATTCATATCTTTAAGAAGAGCAATATCGTTTCTACGCATGTTATCGACAAACGCATCAAAACATTGACATTCTATCCATAACTGTAAGTTCACATCTGAACTATAACCAAATTTATTTACTCGGATTGTAAGATTAAATTTTATTGATGGTATGTGCTCATCAAGTTCTATTACATCCAGTGCAATATTTATAGGACTTTTAATTTCTATATCCATTTAATGTGCTCCTACATAACGGGCATGAATGATCGTTGGCAACTCATTTGTTGCGCGTGGCGGTTTAATTTCCAGTTGCCAACCATCTATAGTAATTCTCTCACCATATGGCATATTATTTTTTGTGGCAGTATTTACAGCGGATTGAAAACTCCTCAGCTCTTCCTGGCTGGCGAGTCTTACGGCTTCAGGTGTATGCGTCACAGCTTTTGATGCCGCATATTCCGCCATATGTTCAGTAGCATTCCCGTGTACCCATACTTTTTTCCCATTCGGTAATGACATTTCAAAAGATTTAGGAATCACCGATCCAGGATACACTGGCTGAGTACCTTTAATGGAATCGAAAACGGTTCCTGTTGATAACTCACTACCTTTCGCAGCATTAGTTGCAACAATTTCAGTTTTTCCATTAGGCAATGACTTTCCATCAAACTTACCAGTAGAGTGCTCAACGTTCGTCACTGTGCCCTGATTTCTCTGGCTGTATTTTCCTTCACCCGCACCCCATTGAGGAAGCGTGTTTTCTGTTTTACCGCCCACCCCCGGATTTTTAGCCAGTGCCAAAAAAGTCTTCGCAGCCACATACTGCATCACCTTCGCTTCACTGGCCGGGATGCCACTGGCCACAATTTCAGCGGCTTTCTCCGGCGTCATTTTCTCATTGGACATAACCACATCCAACGGGACACCGAAGAAGTTCCCCCACGCCACAATCAGCCCTCTGGCTGGATCTTGACCTTCGGGATGGGTGCCCCGGGCTTGCCTCGCCAGCTCTTCGGATAGCTGATCCGGTGTAGCACCTTCCTTGTACATCTTCATCGCCAGTGAACTCTGTGCCCGACCGTACTCCGCCATGCCTTTTGGCAAGCTCAACGCATTATTCTCAACAACAACGCATTCCATTGCGAAGTTGACCGCCGGACGCCGATTTTTTCTATGGTACTCAGTCAGTTACAACCTGTTTTTCCCTGTACGGTTTGACTCCTGGCCAATAACACCCCGACGCGACTTTTCAGCTCGATAAGCCATTTTGCCTCGATGTGATGAATCTCACCTTTAGAGTTAGATGGTTATCCAACATTTGGGGTATAGTTCACAATGGCTAGGATTTCTACTTTACTTATTAGGATAGTTATAATGCTCAGGCACCTGATAATTTTCTGGTATATTCGGCCACTCTGAATTTTTTAAGAAAGTATCAGAATCATCTTTTATATCCTCAAAAAAACCAGACAATCTCATTGAATGCACTCTAATGTAAACTAATGCGGCTTGCATGGTAATTTTATCATCAATAAGCTGTGCTTTTTGTAATAAACAAATTGCCTCTTTTAGCCTATGCATATCCAGAAAAAACATTTCATTTAAATCACTTTCATAATCAATTAATAAGTTATCAGTGACATTACTTTCAGAGATTTCTTTCGAAAGTTGATGATAACTATCATTTAACATTTCAAAGAAAAGATCTTTAATCATTTTGGGAGTCTCCTTCCTTCAGCTGCTGCTGCCTTAGTTTTATCTAAATTAATCGAACCATCCAAATTCAACACATGAATAAAGTTTCCTCTCTTATCAAAAACTTCCAAGTGGTTCTTATGACGGCCATCTAAATAGAATTGATCGCCTGTACGGATATTATCACTTATATCATTTGATGCTTTGTAGACACTCTGTCCTTGGTAAATCTTACTAGTTTTTTGTGAGTTTCCTTTCGCTTGGTTACCAAATCCTTTCTGTTTAAAGAATTCATTCATATTCCCTACAGCCCCCTGATTCGGTTGATATGGTTGTTTGCCTTTTCCGACATCCCCGCGGCCTTTCGCTCCAGCCTTACTAATCCTTCCGGCCATTCCCGCAGATGCAGCAATCCCCGTCTGCCCCATAATCTTCACGATTTCCTGGGTCGTCTCTTCTGAGCCGCCGGTGACTTGGGCACGATGGAGCACCAAATTCCGTGATGCATCAATATTCGACATCGCACCCCGTAAATCAG
>NZ_JAHZMK010000035.1:0-17822 GCF_020387775.1 Photorhabdus antumapuensis | reverse complement strand
GCTCAGAAATTTCATCACAATGTCCTTCAAGCAACAACGCTCTGAATTCTGGAGGTAGACCTACCGTAACGCTATATTTTGCAACATCACGTATTAACGAATTTCTTACCCATAGTTCACTTGAAATAAATAAATTTACTTTGTATGTATGCGTGCATATGTTGATGTCAGGTTGGGAGGATATATAATCAATTGACCTGATAAAAGAGCTGACTGCCGTTGGATGTGAACTTAGAAGGCATAACGGAGGTAGTCACCAAATTTGGTGGTCACCTATAACCGGAAAGACATTCCCGGTCCCGCATCCTAAAAAAGATCTGCCTATCGGCACCGTCAAATCTATAAAGAAAATGGCGGGGATTTAATCCCCGCCGACTTTGGAGGTCATCATGTTTTTCTCAGTAGGTGTTGAGTTGCCGAAAGATGAAAACACCGCGTATGGTCTAGTTATTCCTGCGCTATGTGCCGAAAGTTATGGCTGTTTTTCTGCCGCTGATAATAAAGAAGACATTGCGATAATGGCGCATGAGGTTATCTTGCTAACAGTAGAAGATATGGTCGCAAATAATAGAGCAGTTGAACGTATTCAGGATGCTGGCTATCTGGTTTATGCGAAAAACACAGAATATCAATATGTTGATAGCTGGTTTGTTATCGACGTTGATTTGTCTGAATTTTCCGGCAAGCAGCAGCGTATTAATATCTCACTGCCTGATACGCTCATTCAACGTATTGATAATCGTTTCAAAGAAAGTCCGGCACAATATCGAGACCGAAGTCACTTTTTAGCAGAAGCTGCAAAACATGAATTCAGCTAATACTAGGGCCCGGATGCGCGCTTGGTATTAAAAAGTACTCAATTGATGCCGTTTTTGTAAATCCCTACGATATCGGTATGAATATAAAGCTCGAATCATAGACTCCGTACTGTTTTGGTGGATATGTGGTTCCGTCGGCCGGTCCATGCTTAGTAAAGATTAGAGTAACTGACAGATGAAAGTTAAGGATATTCCATTTTCGAAGGTAAGGAAGTAAGTCCTCTCATCTCCCTGAAGCTCAGGCTACTTATGACAGCGGCTAAGCAGAAGCTTTACGAGCTAATCCAAAGCATAAAATAGAAGGCAGTATTAGCAGTTCACAGTTAGCCAAACGACTGGGAATTACCCCACTGTAGATAGTTAAACTTTACCATCTCACTTATCATCGGTACCATAGGGAATGTCCGGCTAACATTTAATACGCCCATGAAAAATAGAGATCAGCTATGAGGTATATTGCAGAACCATATAAGCCTGGGCCTCAACCAAACATAATGACCGCTACGACCACCAGAAAGAAAAATGGGAGATTGTGGAATTGTGTGAAAGGAGGATTTTGGGGTATAAGTGGGTTGATAATAAGATGACCAACAAACTGAATCAGCTACACTACTTACAAAGAAACTACATTCAGCTTTTAAGATAACAAATGATACCTAAGAAAATTCACTATGTATAGGTTGGTAATCAACCAAAGTCCGAACTAATATTGAGATGTATCGAAAGTTGGAAGAAATACCTTCCAGACTATGAAATTATCGAATGGAACAACGAAAAATTCGAAAAAATCAAACATGCATACTCAGAACAAGCTTATCAGAATAGAAAATAGGCGTTTGTTTCTGACTATATCAGGCTTTATGCGCTTTATCATGAAGGCGGCATCTATTTGGATTCTGATGTTGAAGTCACAAACAATCTAGATCAATTTCTTCATTTAGACTTTTTTAGTGGTTATGAGAATTATGGAGGTCATTATTACCCAATTACAGCTATCATGGGTGACAAAGCAGGAAACTCCATCATTGTTGATTTATTAAGTTACTACAAAGACGCTAATTTTGAAACGTCAAATGGCTTGGATCTTGAAACAAATACAGCCCGTATCAGTCGATATTTCTCTGAAAAATTTGGGCTTCAAGAGCCTTATGATGGTTCTCAGGCAACACAATTACATGATAAATCAATAAGTTATCCATCATATTATTTCTGCACACCAGAGCACGAATTAGAAAATTTTTCAATTCATTTGTTTAATGGTTCCTGCTTTTTAAAGTATTAAACGAGGCTAGATATGGTGAAAATCAGGTATTTCCCCATATCAATAAATAACCATATAGTTAAGTTATAGTGATAGCGTACCACGATGGGAACTAACCATCCAAGTTATCAAAGTAGTAAATCAGACTTTTTAGCCCTCTCACAAAACTTTTCCCAATCACGCTTTGGTTTGGTGGGGAAGATTGAGATAGATATTATCAAATTGGATGGGACGCATTTGGGACAAACATCGAAAGATCACCAAGAGTAACCATAGGTACCTTCGGTAAGGTGGGACGTATGAGCGCTGATAAATGCGGTAGTTGGTTAATTTACAATGTGACTCTATTCACTTCTAAGCCGCAGGCCACAGATTCGAATCCTATAGGGATATAAATTGAAGGCATTATTAGGTTCAATCAAAATGGATGCTCCCAGATGAAGTTAAAGATCTTTTGAAATTTCATTAGATTAGTGACGCTTAGTTCTTTACATTACTTTGAGATGTATACTTGTGTAAACGCACCGTAGTATTCGTCTGGAACATACAGTGCGCTGCTGTTGCAGCGTGTCGCGTAAATTGAAAAAGTGCGTCATTTGATGATAAAATTCCCGTGCTGCGTTTTTCATCAAAATATATGGGTTTACTTTAGTGTAAAGGGAAACTGTTAGAATTTGGACGTGAGCAGCTATGATTGAGCTATTTAAATAGGACTGATGTTTGTATACTCATCACGAATTACTGGAGGATATTATGGATAAGTACAGCTATTCTAGCATTGAACATTTAAAACGTTGTCTGATGGTAGAAGTGGTATGTTCTGATATAAAAAAATTCACTTGGGGCAGAGCGATACGGCGTACATGGCAATATCCTAAAAGGAGATTCAACTTCTGGTGGCGAATTGCTAATTATCTTTACTTATCTAATAAAAACCCCAAATTAGCAGAATATATAAATAACAAGCTAAGATCTAAATATGGCTGCGATATCGGCCTTGGTGCTCAGATCGGAGTAGGACTGAGCATATATCACTATGTTGGGCTAGTAATAACTAATAGAGCAATTATCGGAGAAAACTTTAAAGTAAGACAGAATACCACTATTGGTGTGCAATCTACTTATAATGATGGTGGTGTTACTATAGGTGATAATGTTACTATAGGTGCAAATGTTTGTATTATTGGAAACTATATTACCATTGGTAATAATGTATTGATTGGCGCCATGTCTTTCATTAACAAGAACATTTCATCAAATTCGGTATGTTATACTCCTAAACCTGAAAATATTAGAATAAATACAAAAAACACATCTCTTCTTTAAAGAGATTTCTATAAATTCTCAAGCAGGCGGATTTGACTAATAAGTGCATTTTTCAGGAAGGGTGGTCAGTTGCTATAGTAGCCATCTTTCTCGCAAAAGGAAAATGCACTGTGACCTATAAACGCTAAATTCATTTCTTTGATTTCAGATTCAGCACCTTTAATCAAAGTAGGTAACTCTCTTCTTTTCAAATCGAAGTATCAGATCAAGCCTCAACTAATACATCTAGTTATTTTCGCTATATTAACTTCATTTAAAAGTGTGGATAAATTTTCAATTTATCTTTTACAAAAATAAAGAGCTAAACAGCCTTTTCTTCTATAATAACAAATACTCTTCAGTAAACTCCGCATCCAATGACCAGATGATATACATTACAGTTCCATTGTTTGCAAGTTTGTAATGCAAAATTCCTCCCATAAGAACACTTTGCATAACTTCAATGTTATCCTGAGGAGGTGTAATAATAGGAACGAACTTTCCCTATTGTTTATTTTTAACAAATAATGTTGAACCGCGAACGTCCCGACTAAATGTAATAGTGCATCCCTCTAGCCCAGCTCTTCCTACTCTAACCCAACTGGTGTTCGCTCCATTCTTCCAATACCTTTCATCACTTTCCCTTTTAATATAACTTTCTCCTCTAACTGCATAATCCCCACGCAGGCTGATACTTACCATCAAATTCCCCTTTCGTATAGCTTTCCCTGCGAACAGCACAGTTGTCTATAGGTTGTACCCCCACATCCCTTGCATTCAAACTCACGTCACCTGCCAGCGCCTTCCCATTAATCTTACGACTACTCGGCACAGCATTATTAGCCTTTTTAATCGCTTCCACTAAATCAATGTTCTTAGGCGCATGAATGCACCTAGTGTTAAAAAGCACTCAATTGACGCCGTTTTGTAAGGCTCGAATCATAAGCTCCTCACTGTTTTAATTGATATGTAATTCCACCCGAAGGCCCATGCTTAGTAAAGATTTGAGTAACTGACGGATGAAAGTTAAAGGTGTTCCATTTTTAGAAGTAAGGGGAAGCCTTCTCATCCCTCAGAAGCTTAGGCCACTTATGAAGTAAATAAACAGGAAGAGATGCTTTACGAGTTAATTCCAAGAATGAAACAGAAAGCAGGTATAATAGTTCTTAGTTAGCTGAATGACTGTGAATTACCCCACCGGAGGTAGTTAAACTTTATCATCCCACTTATCATCAATACCATAGGGAATGTTCAACGAACATTTAATACACCTATATGTGTATATGTGAGATTTCTGGTTCTGGGAAAATATATTTTATAACAATACGTTAGGGTAAAATCAAAAGATAGTAGAGAAGTAGTTTCATTTAGAATAGATATTATTCATTAATTGTTAGGAATAAAAGCGATTTTGATTTAAAATAGCCGTATCGGTTTTGATTGCCCATCAATCTCATAGTGACGATGTAAAGGACATCAAAGCAGTGAGTGAACTAGAATTTGTATACATATCAGCTCCTATCGCCTTGTCTTATGTATTTTAAAAATAAGAAAGGAAAACCTGGAAAGCATCTAAGGTACAAGAAGTTATGTAAGAAAAATGGCTAAATTATCTACCTTTGAATTTCATAAAGGAGCAGGGTATTGTTTTTCTGAATGCACCATTATGGTACAGGGTTATGTTTTTAATGGATAAATATCTAAAGATTTCGATAAACAAATTATTTTATCATGGATGTGGTATTTTCCCGGAATATGTAACCAAATTAATTTATAAAAACAGGTCAAAAAACAAGCTTGATTTAAATCATAGACAACCAAGTTAATTAATTTTTTTAATTATACAACATAGTAAGATGAAATATGTTACATAGAGAACCAGCTATATCAGTAATAATGTCTGTTTTCAACGGACAAGAATTCCTGCTTGAAGCTATAAATTCTATTTTAGAACAAACGTTTAAAGATTATGAATTCATCATAGTTAACGATGCTTCAACTGATAAAACTTCCAATATACTTTCAGAGTTTGCTGTTAAAGACAAAAGAATAAAGATAATTAATAATGCCAAAAATATGGGATTGGCTCGCTCACTAAATATTGCGATATCAGAAGCAAAAGGTAACTTTATTGCCAGGATGGATGCTGATGATTATTCATATCCAGATAGGCTATTAACACAATATCAATATATGAGTAAACACTCAGATACTATTGTTTGTGGAACATCAATGAGAACATATGAAGAACTTAGAAATAAAGTTCCTCCTCTGAGACATGAAGAAATAATTTCAAGCATTGTATTCGATTGCCCATTCTATCATCCTACTGTGATGATTCGAAAAGATATTTTACTAAAATCAGGTATAATCTATCCTGAAAATTATGAAAAAGCACAAGATTATGGGCTATGGACTGAATTATTTTTAACTTCAATTAATAATAATTATAAGTTTATTAATTTACCCGATACATTATTGAAATATAGAACACACCCAAATAAAAATAGAAATGAATACTTTAATGAACAAGAATATTATGCTGCAAAATCCCAACTTAAATTAACACATGCACTAGGCATTGATATTGACATTGAAAATATTATAAAAATAAACTCTTCAAAAAAACTATCATCAAATGAAGTTATTTATTTAAATAGTATATTTAAAACCATGATAAATAAACTCAACATTTCTTTACCGGTCGAGTGTAAAAAGCACATTCAAAAAATTTACATAGCAAAAAAATTCAAATTATATTCCCGGACTAATACTAGTGACTTATTGGGTTTTTTTCTAAAAATATATTCTAGATTTTTATATTTAGTAAATAGGAAAAAAATAAAGTCAGTACTGTAATATTATAAAGTACGATGGAGAACTACTATGAAATCTATATTATCTATTATTGTTACTGCACACAACTTCGAACCATTTATTTCTAAATGTTTGACTAGCATTCAGAAATGTATTGAGACATATTCTAATGATATAGAAATCATATTGATAGATGATAAATCAACTGATAACACATCTAATATCATGATGGACTTTTCCAATTTAGTAAAATCTTCTAAGTATCTTAGAACTGAATTTGGAAATATAGGAAAGGTAAGAAACTACGCCATACAAAACTGCAATGGTCAATATATAACATTTATTGATGGAGATGATACTTTGCCTACATTTGACATAAACCAAGTGATAGGCTTCTTAGTGTCAAATGAAGTTGACATTCTAATATCCAGGATTAATGATGTAAAAAAAGACTCTGACTACATAGATAAATCAATTTTTTCATCATCAACAAAGTTGATACAGCACAAAGCTATACAAGAATTTTTAATTCATAAGAAGTTCCAAGCGCATTTATGTAGTAAATTTTTTAGCAGAAAATTATTTAATAATCTAAAAATCCCTGAAATTTCATGCTATGAAGATGCACTTATATTTCCTGATTTATTGCAAAGAAGCAGGAATATCTATATAATAAATTCTGTATTTTATAATTATATAAAGCGTAACGACAGCCTATCAAGCAATATTACTAACCAGAAAGTTGATATTATGGCTGATATAATTTTATGTATGAATAATAAATTTGGTGATAAATATCAAAATATTGTTGCAACCCATGCTATTGAACATCTTTTAAAGAACGGAGACATATTATCCTCTGAGAAGAAATCAGCTCTTAAAGCTCTAATCAAAAATATAAGTAAATTCTCCTTTTTTATCGATCCAAACGTGAGATTTAGTTTTAAGAAGAAACTACTGAAATTGTAAAAAGAAGGATATGCATAGCATAGCCCTAATCATAATTTTTTTATTCTGTTCTATACTAACTTATCAACTTAACATATGAATTAATAATTGTAATCACTGTATTGGTACCAGAGTTTCCTATCTTGTCTGAAATTGTATGGTTATGTAGTTCTACTAATATAGTCACCAGTGTGCACACACATACTGTTAGTATTAGCATTGACACTCATTCTATTTTCGGAACAATAACTAATATAGGTTAAAAAACTGCAATAAACATAACAAATTAATATATCAAGTTGATGAGTTGGTATAGAAGTATATGGCATTAATAATTACTGCCCTATTTATGGGCAGAATTATTATGGGAAAAGTAATCGACCAACGCTTTCTCTGATACACCAGCGGTCTTTATATTCGTAGGTAGGTTTTCCAAATGAAAACCGCATTGCCTTATTTTCTTCGTTACATTTGCTCCACGCATTTTGCGTGTTCAACCACATCATTATAGTTCCTACAGACAATTTGGCTAACTCTGTATTTAACCCAATATTTATGCAATCAAAAGTTGACCATTTTGGATTATCTGATTTCATTATTCGCTGAAATGCTGCTGGTTTCCCTTGATAAAAAAGGATACTACCAAACACCATACTGCAAAATTTTTGGATGAATTTTATGTTTTCTTCTCTTTGACCTGGATATACACATCTGAGCATCTTGAAAAGTTCAAAATAAATATCTACTAATTCAGAGGCACTATATTCACGTTGGTCTATTATCTCTCCCCTTGCTCAAGGAATCGTCTAACTTCTCTTTTGCTTGAGTTTTTCGTACTGGATGACATCATCTCTGGATTCTTTGCTAAACAAATTTGTCGCCTGGCATTCAATTTGTAAGTAACATTCATAATAGAGCTTGCGTTTATTTCTGATATAATTTTACTTTTAAAAGGAAGTAAGCTTTTTTTCTCAGTAGATAAAAGCAAAATTAATTCATCTTTTGGTACAGGCAAATTCAGGTGTTTAGTAATTTCGGAAGTGAGACAATCATTAGCCAGATATCTATTGTGCCATACACATAAGGCTCCCGTGAGCTCACCACTCCCATTAGTTCTCACAAAGAATCGTTCTCTACATTCTGCGTGTGAGTGCAAATAACCAAGTACATCACGGTGAGTTGAAAAATTGCCGCCAAACTTTTTATAACAATAACGGTATTCAGGCTCCCCAGCCTCTGACCACCCTGAAAAATTAGTCTTTATGTTTAGAATATTTAATGATGCTACCTCTATATAAATCTAAAATGGATTATAATTATGCTAATCTCCATCTTCCATGGTGATAAATACCGCACATGTCAAATGTTTCCAACGACATATTAGACTGTTTATGGTTATAAAGCCACCGCTATTCGGCGGCAAACATACTATGTATTAGCAGAAATTTAGGTAATTTGTGTCAATTAAGGACCAAACAACCTTGTAATTATTTTAGTTGCTCTTGCTATATTGTGCCGGACTTTCTTTGACACGATTATCAATACGTTGAATAAGCGTATCAGGCAATGAGATATTAGTACGCTGCTACTTTTCCGGAAAACTCAGATAAATCAATATCAATAACAAACCAGCTATCAACATATTGATATTCTGTGTTTTTTGTATAAACCAGATAGCCAGCATCCTGAATGTGTTCAACTGAGCTATTATTTGCGACCATATTTTCTTACTGACACGACAGGAAATCATATCCATAGCGGTAGAATAGCCAAAGGAGATGGAAGCCGAGATACTATAGCTGGTGGCTGGGGGGATTTGATTAGATCAGGAAATGTTATAGATGCTGCGGGTGCACATAGTCATAGTGTGTGGATTGGTTCACATAACCATTCATTTAGTGGTATAACATCAAGTACAGGTGGTGACTCATCCATTAACATAACTAACTAATATATTATGCTAATGGGATAGTATAGTGCTGTTTGATTTAGGGTGACCTTAGTTATTTCAGACTAAGGTCTAACTTTCCTAAGCCAAGGGCGAATAGAAACTCGCCATAAAGCTAGCTTTATTTGCGTAAAGATGGATCTTTTTCTATTCTTTTCGTCAAATTTTGTTAATGAATATATTCTCTCTCCGATTGATGAATTTAAGGGATGAGATGAGACATTAACAACTGGGGGAATAACACCTTTTAGTTTGATAACACCTTGTTCTCTTAACATCTTCCATTCATCAGCAACAAATCTTACAGGCAGCAAGTATTGATATAATTTTTTTGCTGCGGCTAAATTCAATACATACCCATAAGTGCCTGCTGCATCAATTACACTTACAATATTATAATTATCAGTAAGAGGCTTTTTGAATGAATCGAAATATTCATTAGTCGTATTTAGCAAAAAAACATAGGGGGTTGAACTTAAAGCCATGGGATGGTTTTCCAGAGATGATAATACTGTGGTTAGATGTTCGTTGAAACTCACGTCATCTTCTAAGATAAGAGATAAGGGGATTCTATTGTCTATGATTTTTTTGTATGTATTTAAATGGCTCAGTGAACACCCAGCTTCACCTAGTGTGAGTGTCATATCATTAAAGTTAGGGCAATACTTCCAGAGTTGTTCCTTGCTCAGATCTTTTCCATACACTGCGGTTACAAATTCAGCATCAAGATTTATTTTTTGTAGTTGTTCTTGTATCAATTTCTTTCGTTCCACATCTTTCTTCAGATTAATGACAAACGTTTTCATAATACACTCTATGATTTAACTCTATTTAATAGCAGGCTACCATATGGAGCAATCCTTGGACAAGTGGCTAAATTTGCAAAAAAATATCAACTAGAATTTTGTATCATTACTGATACACCACCAACAAACTGAATTTTATTGTCACAATGCTCCCTATACACGCGATTATTGAAAATGTCGGTTTAGTGGAAACCGTGGCATTGGCGAAAAGTGCCGTGCCGAGCAGTCGGAAAATTAATGGTAAAGCACTCACCGAGGATGTGAGGGCGTTTAAACTCGGATTAAGAGGAACATATTCTGTTAATAATCAAGTCCCTTGGAACGTGAATACGAGGTTATATGATTTGCAGCGTCCTGGGGACAGCCAGCTTGTTGCTCACTTTTGTAACGGAATTGGAAGTTGTCCGGCATTTCAGCTAAAAGTGCATTACAAAAATGGAGGGATTGCTTATCGTTCAGCTCGTGATAGTTATGGGTTTGAGAAAGATTGGCCAGAGCTGGCAACAATTGAACAACGCCGGTTATTGGGTGATCTGCTTGGATGAAAATACCCAAATGCTCCAGGAAATGAATATACAGACGTCTGGCAAAAACGGATTCTCTTTGATGCTTCACGAGTTGTCCCTGTTGCTTCAGAGAACAGACCTCGCAACATTGCATTTAACTACATAGTGAGAGCAGCATAATGAATACACAAAAATACTCCTTAGAATATGAGACCACCATATTGGGTAAAGATGGGTTGGCAGAAAAAGCGGGCTGGCTGACAATCTACCATACAGCACCTCATTCAAGGGAATTTATCGGCACGACACCAGAATATCTGATGAAAGGGATAGGAATACCGGCCAGTTCCTACACAGATGCGCCAACATTGCCCAAATCCGATTCTATGTCTGTCAGGCGCACAGTAGATGGAAATCACTGGGAAATTGTACCCGATTACTGCGGAAAAATAGCTTACAACACACAAACTCGCTTACCGCAAGAAATTACTGATCTGGGTGAATTACCCGGAACTCTGACATTCAAACAACCTGCGACTCATTTTGATAGATGGGATGGCTCGAAGTGGGTGACTGATAAAGCGGCAATAAGGATAGTGAGGTTGAGCAGGCGGAACAACTGCGTGGCACACTGAGCAAACAAGCTAATGAAACCATTACATTATTCCAATATGCCGTTGATGCTGAATTGGCTTCGGAAGAGGAACAAGCACTGTTACTTGAATGGAAAAAGTATCTGGTATTGCTCAACCGTGTTGATACTTCACTCTTTTTAATTTTACAGGCTCAATATTCTGCCAATTGGTTGTAGGTTACACCATCTGAGTTTATATTCTCTGGATGGACAGCCGAAGGAATACCTGGCATTCTCATATTGAGAATAAGCTTTTTCTATATTGCTCCAAATTAGCAAAGAGCCAATAGAGTGCTTTTGCAATTCATCTGATGTATCCATGCCTGCTTGGATAAACTCAAAGATAGTGTGTTCAGAAGTAAATGTCTTTGTAATAAAATGAAATGCACAGGGTTCATCTTTATAAAATAGTATATTACCCCATATAAGAGGTTGGATTAGTTCAAATAATTTTTGGGTTAGTTCTCTATCCACGGAACAAGAACCCCACCTTTTCTCAGTAAGAGAAAAATAAATATCTGCTATTTCTCTTGGGCTGAAAGATTCACAATCAGCAATTTTTCCTCCAATTTTTAGAAAGCGTTTCAATCGGTCTTTATATTTTTTTTGGGATTTTATCGGTATTTCTCCGTTACTTAATTCTTTAGCAATGCAAATTTTTCTATTGGCGTTGAATGTATATGTCGAATTCATGATGTTTTTTCTATTTAAAGGAGATATAAATTTTGATTTAATAGGTAATAAAAATTTATATTCCAGAGAAGCAGGGATGATTAATTCATCATTAGGAATAGCTATAGGGATATGTTTTGATAATGGAGCAGAAGGATCATTTGCTAGGAACCTTCCCCCCCATACGCATATGGCAGCAGTCAATATCCCATTAGAAGCTTTCTGTACATAGTACTTTTCATCACATTTGAAATGTTTATGAATGAAATCTAAAACAATCGGGTGTGTTGCTAACCCTCCGCCGTACATACTGTAGCATTTACTATAATCATCAATGCTAGCTTCTTTCCACCCAAACAGAGATAGTAATGTTTTCATCTAAATTTTTTATCCATTAAATAGTTCATAATATAACGTTAACATATCTATAAATCAGATATAACATATATCCTGCTTACATTATTCATAATATAAAAACTCATTCAGGAATTTTATCTTCTGGTAATGAGCTATATTTCATGACTTTATTACTAAAGTTCAGAACATCATCTTGGTTTTCACATGTTTCATTAGACAATATTTTACAATTCTCAGGTATTGTAGACTCTTTAATACCTGTCCACTCTGAAAATAGTGTTAAGAAGTTCATTGAATTGCGTTGAGCGTTAATAATATTACGAGATGTATCATCGCAAGATGTAATAAACATAGGAACCTGATAATCTTGCTTATATTTATCATTATGAGCAAGCCTCATCTTCTTAGTATCTTTCTCAAAGAAAGATACTCCGTGATCAGCAAAATACATCAAAGACCAGCTCTTCTCATTTTTCTGTATTTCATCAGTAATTATTGATAGCAAATCATCGGTGTTTTCAATATTCTGTATATAGCAAGAAACTTGTTCTGACTTAAAAAACACCTTGTATTCATAATTTGTTCTGGTACAAGCAGGGGAGTGAGAACCCATTAAATGGATAACAATTAGCTTCTTTTCTTTCTTATCCTCTAAGGCTTTTTTCACAATCGGTATTATATTTGTATCTAGCATATTTATGTTAAGACCAGAACTGGACTCACCTTTTTTAATAAATAATGGAGAATCAGCTCTTGCACCCATACTGGCAACTGGGGTATCAAATATCCCCATAGAACCTTGATTTGATATCCAGTAAGTATAAAAGCCAGCTTTTTTTGCTAATGTAACAATATTATTGCTTAAAATATTTTTACCATCTTTGACCATTGCTAATGAATTTTCCAGTGATATTTGGGTTGATGGACCTGCTGAAATATAATTTGTAAAAAGCGTCCCATTGGCAGTGCTCATAAAAGGTGTATTATGTATCGGGAATCCATACGCATTCATAAAATCTCTACGTACACTTTCTCCAATCACAACAATATAGGTACTATATTTGGACTTTGCCGATACTGTTCCCAATGAATCCTTTTCACTTAGTATTTGTTGCATTTTTTTATGTTCACTTTTTACCCTTATAAAGTTGATAGTAGCATCTTTGACTGCTCTAATTTCAGGAAGTCCAGAGTCAAGAATATTGAACTCCTTACCTTGTATAAAAGCTTTTAAAGGGTGATGTATTGTAGTAATTAATGCAAAAGAAAATAGAAGAACATTAACATTTCTATGTAAATTAATGCTTACTTTCAGAGATAACAAACAAAAGATCAAGATAAATGTACTAAAAAGATAGTGTTCAGTTGGAATAGAAGAGATGAATTCACTAGCCTCTTGTTCATTTGTATAGAATAACGAAAGAATTGAGTTGAAGTTTGGTGAACCGTATGTAAGCCCGATAGGGGCATAAACGAGAGCTGCTATACCAAGAAAGATAAGCAGGGGCCTATAAACCACAGTGACCTTGTTTAGCAATAGGAAAATAAAGAATATAGCGAATACATACGCTATTTTTAAGCGATAACCTAAAGCTATATGAGCTAAAAGGCAAAAAATGAAGAGTGCAACAACTGGTAATAGCTTGATTAAGTGGTTTTTTGTAAGTTTCATATTTATCTATCAATAGAGCATCATGTAATAGTAAAACGCAGTTTAGCTTTCGAAAAGCAGGAAAAACGGAGGTTCGATTTCTTCATCCATCCGGATTTTCTATCAATACTATACTATGTATTTTTCGTCATGTGAATTAAGATTAATTTTTATTCATGATTTAAACCTGAATAATTTAATTATACCCGCATAAAGCATAAGTATTAATAAAGCCTCCCAACGTAGGAGAATACATATAATATAGCACATGTTAATAAATCACAGTAGAAAGAGAAAATAAACAAGATAATTCTTAAATGTACACATATTTAATTCTTACCGTATTTATTCCTATTGAATATTTAAAAACTGGATTATTAAGGATAGTTGTGAACTAATGAGTTGTAGAAGATTTTGTAAAAAAGGAATGATTACCCTGCCTATATTGATTTCCTGTAAATTGAAAACAATCGGGTAAATATTATCATATTCCACTCGACTACTTAATTATTAATTAAATCCC
This sequence comes from Photorhabdus antumapuensis, assembly GCF_020387775.1. Lineage (NCBI taxonomy): Bacteria > Pseudomonadati > Pseudomonadota > Gammaproteobacteria > Enterobacterales > Morganellaceae > Photorhabdus > Photorhabdus antumapuensis. The sequence goes on along the minus strand of NZ_JAHZMK010000035.1, from coordinate 3,576 downwards.
ATGATGAAGACATTAGGCAATATGGCCAGAATTAAAACATTACTTGTGGAGTTTCAATATACAAACCAAGTCATAATGAGCAAGAGCATCTCTGTTAATCTTGATTTCCATGCAAGAAGCCATCGGTGGCTAGCGGCTTAAGTTTCTTTTTATCCATAATTTTCCTGTCTCTGCTATTGGAAGGAATATATCAAAAACAGGCAATCACACGATCTAAATCACAGTCCAAAGTAGATATCTGGTTCTAGTTTTTTGCTGATAATTTCATGATCCTAAAATTTCAAACCGTTATAAAATTTATTTTAAGATAAAATCTTGTATATTTATTTTTTGGCTGATTTTTTATATGGCATGGTGCATTTTTCTATGTTGGGAAGTGTGAAAAGATGTCTATATTCTATATATAGCAACTGATGTTCTAAAAAATTGCTCTTACTTACAGTTGAATCCAATCTATATATAAGTTTTCCTATAGTTAAAGTATTCCGGTTTAAAAAACTATTCTCAGATAATTTTGATTCACATGATGAAAAATATATTGTATAGTGATAATAGTAGAATCCATTAAATATAGAAATTGAGTTTTAGTCTCATATGCTCTTTAAAAATTAAACAAGTTCGATGTGCTTTATGGGTCTCTTCCCACTGTCATTGGTATGGCAACTTTCGTTAACATTGCTACTTTATCTATACGGTGCATCTATTACTAGTATGTAAGGCAAATGCTGATTCTTCCTGATTTACGAAACTTGGTAAATATCATTGTAGGTAGTTCAGTTACCAGTATAATGTTTTTATAAACAGAGGTAACGAAAAGGTAAAATTTAATAGTAATATTTTAGCTCGTGAAAACAATAAAGAAGTGATCCTTAAAGTACGTCTCAAATTATGGTTTTTCTTCGAAGAGGGAATATCAAAGTGGGATTATTATTTGAAGATCATTTAAGACAATAATATAAGGGGTTATTATCTATGACTACTGAAACTAACGATATTTATGGTTGTGTTTCAAAGAAATTATCAATTGTGGTAGCTGCACATAATCTAGAACAATTGATTTTCAAATGCGTAAGTACCATAAAGCGTGTTTTATCTGACTGTGATCCTAAAGAGTATGAAGTTCTTCTGATAGATGACAGTTCTTCTGATTCGACTTCATCAATCTTAAAAAAATTCTCAGAGGAAGATGAATCCTTTATTTATATAAGAAAAGAGTTTAGGAGTTTAGGTAAAGTAAAAAAATATGCAGTAGAAGTAAGCCATGGAGAATATATAACTTTTGTTGATGGCGATGATTTTTTGTCTGATTTTTCCATGAGAGAAATTTTAGACTTTTTGACATCGAAAAAACCAGACATATTTATCAGTGGGTTAAATGAAGTAAGAAAAGATTCAGATATAATAGAAAAGTCAAGATTATTGTTTCCAATAGAAATTCATAGAGATACGGCGATAAAAGAGTTTTTAATTCATAAGAAATTTCAGGCACATTCATGTGGGAAATTTTTTAAGCGAGAATTATTTCATGGAAATAATTTTCCCGAGGTTTCTTGTTATGAAGACGCTCTGTCATTCCCTCCAATTTTAGTTAAGTGCAATAATATTTATTATACTGAGATGAAATACTATAACTACATAAAGAGAGAAGACAGTTTATCTAATTCTATTAGTCAAATTAAAATAAATACAATGGCAGAGGTCATTTTAATAACTGATAAAAATTTCGGTAGAAAATTCAGAAACCTTACAGCTTGTCATGCTATAGAGCTTATTTATAAATATGGAGATAAGCTGTCAAAAGAATATTCTGATTCTGTCCATAAGATAGTAAAAGACCTTTCAATATTAAGTTTTATGTTAGATCATAATGTTAGATTTAGTTTTAAAAGGAAATTTCTAAAAATAAGAAATAAATAAAATTTCAAATGGTGGAAAAATCTACGTTTTCTTACATTAAAATAGGTATTAGCATCCAAGTTGTAATTAATAAATTAGGTTGTATAATTCCGCTACACATGGTTTTCTTCAACCAATTATTATATATGGAGTTATATGTTATGTAACGTGTAGCACTATTTTGGAAAGTTATTTATATTACCATCGTAGAGATGGTGCTTTTCTGACGAATAAATACAATAATAATATTAATTTCCCAGTAATCTTATTAGTGCCTGAGCTGTAATGTAGGTGTAATAGTATTGTCAAGATATTTTGGAGTATTAGAAGTGCTTTATTATTGCAATAAATTTCGATATTAGCCATTTGAAATTTCACGATTTATCCTATTCAGATTCCTTCCCAATATTGCCAGGCGAAAGAATGAAAAGTTTTATCATCAACTTAGAATAGGATATCGAACGAAGATATTCTATTCTACAGCAAGCATCATCCTTAGAATTAGATGTTGAAATAGCCAAAGCAATAAATTGAAAACAGTTCTTTAAAGACGAAATAATGAAACTCAGTTGTTCATAGTTATTCTGTCAATGGAACAACATCTAATATGAGTGATGGAACCACAATTAACGTTACGAACGCATTCATTAAGTTAATGGGGTGGTATGGAACTATGTGATTCAGAAAAAACTATCAAAGTTGAATCATGGTTAGTTTTTGGGTCATGATGCCAATAGTTAGTTGTTGTGTTATGCTTCACTTTACTAAGTATGGGCCTTCGGGAGGAATCATATATCAACTAAAACGGTGAGGAGCTTATGATTTCATCTTTACATTCATACCAATATCGTAGGGATTTATAAAAACGGCATCAATTGAGTGCTTTTTAACACCAGACGCATCCATGCATCTGGTGTTAACTAAGTTCATTCCTTGCAGCTTCTGCTAAAAAGTGACTTCGGTCTCGATATTGTGCCGGACTTTCTTTGACACGATTATCAATACGCTGAATGAGCATATCAGGCAATGAGATATTAATACGCTGTTGCTTTCCGGAAAATTCAGACAAATCAACGTCGATGACAAACCAGCTATCAACATATTGATATTCTGTGTTTTTCGCATAAACCAGATAGCCAGCATCTTGAATATGTTCAACTGCTCTATTATTTGCGACCATATCTTCTACTGTTAGCAAGATAGCCTCACGCGCCATTATCGCGATGTCTTCTTTATTATCAGCGGCAGAAAAACAGCCATAACTTTCGGCACATAGCGCAGGAATAACTAGACCATACGCGGTGTTTTCATCTTTCGGCAACTCAACACCTACTGAGAAAAACATGATGACCTCCAAAGTATTACAGATTTGGCAGTATCGATAGGTAGATCTTTTTTAGGATACAAAACCGGGAGTATCTTTCCGGTTATTGGTGACTCCTTCCGTAGCCTTCTAAGCTCGCATCCAACGGAAATCAGCTCTTTTATCAGGTCAGTTGATTTCATATATCCTCCCAACCTGACATCAACATACGCACGCATACACATAAAGTAAATTTATTTATCTCAAGTGAACTATAGGTAAGAGAATTGGCTAATGCGCAATTTTGCAAAATATAGCGTTATGGTCGGTCTACAGAGAGCGACTACTTGAGATGCATTGTGATGAAATTTCTGAGC